>DASTDN010000187.1:0-19776 GCA_035710365.1 Streptomyces sp.
AGAGCTGGTAGCGCAGGCCGGAGCAGCCGCCGGGCTGGACCGCGACGCGCAGCGCCAGGTCGTCCCGGCCTTCCTGGTCGAGCAGCGCCTTGACCTTGGACGCGGCGGCGTCGGTCAGCACGATGCCGTCGGTGACGGTGCTGGTCTCGTCCGATACGGACATCTACATCTCTCCCGGGTTGTACGGAGACTGCTTGCCGACGGGTGCAACGGGCGGGGCCGCGGATTCATTCCGGGCCGGGCGGGTCTTTTCGGCTCCGTTCGGCTCCGTCTTCATGCTCGCACACGCCGCGCGGAGCGGAAAACGCCTCCCGGGCCGTGCGGGCCGGGACATCCGGGGGGTGTCACGAGGGGCCTGCGCGAAGGGGCTCGCCGCGGCCCTCGTCGCGGGCCTCCGAGGGCACTTCGCTTGCCTTTCCAAGGCGCCGCGGAGAATGAGCAAGCCCTCTCGAAGGTTTTGAGGGGAAAGCACCGGCGAGGACAGGGATTCACGTCACATGGACGCTATGGCCATCGTCAAACTGACGTGAAGCAGTTATGATAATAACGTCAATCCGACGAAAAGTAATCGCGATGTCCCGATTGCCCCGCCAGGTCCCCTGCATCCGGACCCGGCGAGCCGCGGAACAGAAAGGGTGCGTGCCGTGACCACCGCCCAGACCCAGGAGCTCGACGTCCAGCCGACACCCCTCGCCCTGCTGCTCCTCGGCCGGGAGGCCGACCCGAGGAGCGAACGCGGTGTGGAGTGTCCCGGTGATCTGCCCTCGCCCTCCGACCCGGACCTGGTGGAGCGCGCGCGGGCGGCCAAGGAGAGGCTCGGGGACAAGGTCTTCGTACTCGGCCACCACTACCAGCGCGACGAGGTCATCCAGTTCGCCGATGTCACGGGCGACTCCTTCAAGCTGGCCCGGGACGCCGCCGCCCGCCCGGAGGCCGAGTACATCGTGTTCTGCGGTGTGCACTTCATGGCGGAGTCCGCGGACATCCTGACCGGCGACGACCAGAAGGTGGTCCTCCCCGACCTCGCCGCCGGCTGCTCGATGGCCGACATGGCGACGGCCGAGCAGGTCGCCGAGTGCTGGGACGTCCTGACCGGGGCGGGCATCGCCGAGCAGGTCGTGCCCGTGTCGTACATGAACTCCTCCGCCGACATCAAGGCCTTCACCGGCCGGCACGGCGGCACGATCTGCACCTCCTCCAACGCCCGGCGCGCCCTGGACTGGGCCTTCGAGCAGGGCGAGAAGGTCCTGTTCCTGCCCGACCAGCACCTCGGCCGGAACACCGCGGTCCGCGACATGGGCATGTCCCTGGAGGACTGCGTCGTCTACAACCCGCACAAGCCGGACGGCGGGCTGACCGCGGACGAACTGCGCGACGCGAAGATGATCCTGTGGCGCGGCCACTGCTCCGTGCACGGCCGCTTCACGCTGGACTCGGTGAACGACGTCCGCGCCCGCATCCCGGGCGTGAACGTCCTGGTCCACCCCGAGTGCCGGCACGAGGTCGTCGCCGCGGCGGACCAGGTCGGCTCCACGGAGTACATCATCAAGGCCCTGGAGGCGGCTCCGGCCGGGTCCAAGTGGGCGATCGGCACCGAGCTGAACCTCGTACGGCGCCTGGCGAACCGTTTCGCCCCCGAGGGCAAGGAGATCGTCTTCCTCGACAGGACGGTGTGCTTCTGCTCGACCATGAACCGCATCGACCTGCCTCACCTGGTGTGGGCGCTGGAGTCCCTCGCCGACGGCAAGCTCGTCAACCGCATCGAGGTGGACGCGGAGACGGAGGCGTTCGCGAAGCTGGCGCTGGAGCGGATGCTGGCGTTGCCGTAGCCCCACCGGAACGAAGAGCCCCGCCCCGGGCGCCTCTCGGCGCTCCGGGGCGGGGCTCCTGTGCCTGGGCCGGCGCCTAGGCCAGTGCCTTCTTCTCCCGTCTGGCCTGCCGCTTCCTCGCGCGGCGTTCCTTGCGCAGTTCCAGCATCGCGTACAGCGTCGGGACCAGGAGCAGGGTCAGCAGGGTGGAGGTGACCAGGCCGCCGATCACGACCACCGCCAGCGGCTGGGCGATGAAGCCGCCCTCCCCGGTGACGCCCAGCGCCATCGGCAGCAGCGCGAAGATCGTCGCCAGGGCCGTCATGAGGATCGGGCGCAGGCGGTGCCGGCCGCCCTCGACGACCGCCTCGACCACGCCGTGACCCTGCCTGCGGTACTGGTTGATGAGGTCGATCAGGACGATCGCGTTCGTCACGACGATGCCGATCAGCATCAGCATGCCGATCATCGCCGGAACGCCCATCGGGGTGTCCGTGACGACCAGCAGGCCGATCGCGCCGGTCGCCGCGAACGGGATCGACACCAGCAGGATCAGCGGCTGCGCCAGCGACCGGAAGGTGCCGACGAGCAGCAGGAACACGATCGCGATGGCAGCCAGCATGGCGAGGCTCAGGTTGGCGAACGCGTCGTCCTGGTCCTGCGTGACGCCGCCGATGTCGGCCGTGGCGCCCGCCGGGAGCTTCAGCGCGTCGATCTTCGCCTGGAGGTCGGCGCTGACCGCGCCCGTGTTCTCGGCGGTCGGGCGGGCGGTGATGGTCGCGGCGCGCTGACCGTCGATGCGGGTCATGGAGACCGGGCCGTCGACCAGCTTCACGGTGGCGACGTCGCCGAGCTCCACCCGGCCGAGCGGCAGCTTCTTCAGCTCGGCGAGCGTCTTCGCGGGGTGCGCCGAGCGGATCACGACGTCGCGCTCGGTGTCGTCCAGGACCGCCTTGCCGGCCGTGGTGCCGCGGACGGCGTTGGCGACGGCCGCGCCGAGGGTCTGCTGGTCGAAACCGGCCGCCGCCGCCTTGCTGTTGGCCCGCACCGAGATGCGCGGCACGCTCTGGGAGAGGTCGCTGGTGACGTCGGTGACGTCGTCCAGGCCGGCCACCGCGTCGCGGACCCGGTCCGCCGCCCGGCGCAGCACCTCGGCGTCGGCCGCCTTCACCACGACGCTCAGGTCCTGGCTGCCGAAGCCGTCACCGGCGGCGACCGTGGTGGTGCCGACGCCGTCGAGCTTCTTCAGCCCGGCCTCGATGTCGTCGCGCACGTCCTCGGCCACGGCGTCGTCCTCCAGCATGACCTGGTAGGACGCCTGGTTGGTGTCGGTGCCGCCGCCGAAGGCCGCCATGAAGCCGGAGGAGCCGACGGTGACCTGGTAGTCCTTGACGCCGTCCACACCCGCGAGCAGCTTCTCGACCCGGCGGGCCGAGGCGTCGGTCGCGGCGAGGCTGGTGCCGGCCCTCAGCTCCTGCTTGACGCTGAGGACCTCCTGCTCGCCCTGGTCGAAGAAGTTCGTCTTCAGCAGCGGCGCCATGCCGAACGTCCCGACGAGGATCACGGCCGCGAGCAGCACGCTGGTGAGGCGGCGGCGGGTCGCGAAGCGCAGGACGGGGACGTAGATCCGCTGCAGCCGGCTCCTGGCCTCCTTCTCCTCCGCGAGGCGGCGTGCCTCGTCGGCGTCCTCGGGGGTGCCCTTCGGGGCGCGCAGGAACCAGTACGACAGGACCGGTACGACCGTCAGCGCGACCAGCAGGGACGCCAGCAGGGCGGCCGTCACGGTGAGGCTGAAGGAGCCGAACAGCTCGCCCACCATGCCGCCGACCAGGCCGATCGGCAGGAAGACGGCCACGGTGGTGAGGGTGGAGGAGGTGACGGCGCCGGCGACCTCGCGCACCGCGTCGAGGATGGCGTCGCGGCGTTCCTCGCCGTAGCCGAGGTGCCGTTTGATGTTCTCCAGGACGACGATGGAGTCGTCGACGACGCGGCCGACGGCGATGGTCAGCGCGCCCAGGGTGAGCATGTTCAGGGACAGGTCACGGGTCCACAGCACGATCAGGGCGAGCACCACGGACAGCGGGATGCTCACGGCCGTCACGAGCGTCGAGCGGACCGACGCGAGGAAGACGAGGATGACCAGGACGGCGAAGAGCAGGCCCAGCCCGCCCTCGGTGGTCAGGCCGTCGATGGCCTTCGACACGGCCGGGCCCTGGTCGCTGACCACGGTGAGCGTGGCGCCCGCGCCGAGGTCCCGGCGCAGTTCGGGGAGCATGTCCCGGACGGCCTCGGAGACGGCGACCGCGCTGCCGTCGTGGTCCATGGTGAGGACGACGGCGAGGCTGGGTTCGCCGTTGGTGCGGGTGAGGGAGTCGGCCCTGGCCTCCTCCTGCTCGACGGTGGCGACGTCGCCGAGGCGCACCGGCTTGCGGCCGTCCTCGCCGCGCACCGCGAGGTCCCGGATCTGCCGCAGCGAGGTGAGGCCGCCGCCGACCTGGACGGTGCGGTTGGCGCCGTCCTCGTCGAAGGACCCGGCGGGGACGGTCGCGCCGCCGGCCTGGAGGGCCTGGGCGAGGGCCTGCGGGGTCAGCCGGGCCTTCGCGAGCCGGGCGTCGTCGGGAGTGACGGTGACCTGGAGGTCGCGGACGCCGTCGACGGTGACCTGGCCGACGCCGTCGATGTCCTTGAGGTCGGGGACGACGGCCCGGTCGAGCCGGTCGGCGAGGGCCTGCTGGTCCTTGTCCGAGGCGGCGGCGAGGACGACGGTGGGGATGTCGTCCGTCGAGCCGGCCACGACCTGCGGGTCCACGGCGTCCGGGAGCGTCACGCGGGCCCGGTTGACGGCCTGCTGCACGTCGGCGACGAGCTGCTTGGTGTCGTTGCCGTAGTCGAAGGACGCCATGATGACGGCGTTGCCCTCACTGGCGGTGGAGGTGACGCCCGTGATGCCGTCGACGGCTTCGAGGTTGTCCTCGATGGGCTCGACGACCTGCTTCTCCACGACGTCCGGGGAGGCGCCCTGGTAGGGGGCGAGCACCGACACCATGGGCAGTTCGATGGTGGGCAGGAGCTGCTGCTTGAGCTGCGGGATCGCGATCGCCCCGAAGACGAGCGCGATGATCGACATCAGGCCTATGAGGGCCCGTTGCGCGAGGCTGAATCTGGACAGCCAGGACATGGGTCAGCATCTCTCTTCCGTGGGGCGGCCGAAGCGGTTCCGGAGCGCGAGCGCACGGGCACCGCACAGGCCAGGGGGGCGCGAAGGGGCGGGCGTGCCGTGGTGGGGCGTGCCGCGTCCGCCTCTACACCCTGAGCCACGCGGGCGGGCCGGATCGTAGCCCTCTGGTCCATTTCGCCGTCCCGCGTGTACTGCGGGCGCAGTAGGACCGTACGAAGGTCAGTCCACCCTTGGACGTACCAGGCCCGACTCGTAGGCCACGACCACCAGCTGGGCGCGGTCGCGGGCGCCGAGCTTGGCCATGGCGCGGTTGACGTGGGTCTTGACCGTGAGCGGGCTGACCTCCAGGCGCTCGGCGATCTCGTCGTTGGAGTGGCCGCCCGCGACCTGCACCAGCACCTCGCGCTCGCGCACGGTCAGCGCGTCCAGTTGCCCGCGGCGGGCCCGGTCGCGGTCGTCGTCGGTGTCGCGCTGGGCGAGGAAGCGGGCGATGAGGCCCTTGGTCGCGGCCGGCGACAGCAGGGCCTCGCCGCCCGCGGCGACCCGGATCGCGTTCAGCAGCTCGACGGGTTCGGAGCCCTTGCCGAGGAAGCCGGAGGCGCCCGCGCGCAGCGACTGCACGACGTAGTCGTCCACCTCGAAGGTGGTGAGCATGACGACGCGGACCTCGGCGAGGGCGGGGTCGGCGCTGATCAGGCGGGTGGCGGCGAGACCGTCGGTGCCGGGCATCCGGATGTCCATGAGGACGACGTCGGCCTGCCGCTCCCGTGCCAGGCGCACGGCCTCGGCGCCGTCGGACGCCTCGCCGACCACCTCCATGTCGGACTCGGAGTCGACCAGGACGCGGAAGGCGCTGCGCAACAGGGCCTGGTCGTCGGCGAGCAGGACGCGGATGGTCATACGGAGTCCCCCGGTGCGGGTGCGCGGTGACGCGGCGGCGTCACCTGCGCACGGCGTCACGCCGGCGCGCGGGTCTGGGGCGCGGCGCGGGTCGGTACGGCGTCGGCCGGCGCCGTGTCGGTCGGGACGGCGCCGGGCGACGTGATGTCGGTCGGTGGTGGAGCGGGTGTGCGGGCGTCGAGCGGCAGGATCGCATGGACGCGGAAGCCGCCGCCGTGGCGGGGACCGGTGGTGAGGGTGCCGCGCAGGGCGGTGACGCGTTCCCGCATGCCGAGCAGGCCGTGCCCGCCGCCGCCGTCGGGCCGCTCCGCCTCGCCCGCCCCGTCGTCGAGGACGGTGATCTCCATGCGGGGTCCCTCGCGTACGACGCTGACCTCGGCCCGGGCGTCGGCGCCCGCGTGTTTGCGGACGTTGGTGAGGGCCTCCTGGACGATCCGGTACGCGGCCAGGTCGACGGCGGCGGGCGGTGCGGCGCCCTGGTCGGTGCGGGCCACCTCGACGCGCAGTCCGGCGCTGCGGAAGGTGCCGACGAGTTCGTCGAGACGGTCCAGGCCGGGCGCCGGCTCGGTGGGGGCCTCGGGGTCGCCGCACTGCCGGAGCAGTCCGACGGTGGCGCGCAGTTCGCCGAGCGCCGAGCGGCCGGCCTCCCGGACGTGGGAGAGGGCCTCCTTGGCCTGGTCGGGCCGCTTGTCCATGACGTGCGCCGCGACACCGGCCTGCACGTTGACCAGGGCGATGTGGTGGGCGACCACGTCGTGCAGGTCCCGTGCGATGCGCAGGCGCTCCTCGGCGACGCGGCGGCGGGCCTCCTCCTCGCGGGTGCGTTCGGCACGTTCGGCGCGCTCCTGCACGGCGTGCAGGAAGGCGCGGCGGCTGCGGATGGCGTCCCCGGCCGCGGCGGCCATGCCGGTCCAGGCGAAGACGGCCAGGTTGTCCTGCGTGTACCAGGGCAGCGGGCCCGCGGCCATGGCGACGCCGGTCAGGACGGACATGGTGAGCAGGCCGGTGCGCCAGGCCGTGGGCCGGTCGGTGGTGGCGGCGACCGTGTAGAGGGCGACGACGGCGGACATGGAGACGGGGGAACGGGGATCGCCGGTGACGAACTCGGCGACGGACAGGGCCCCGGTGACGGCGAGGACGGTGCGCGGGACCCGGCGGCGCAGGACGAGCACGGCGGCGCACAGCGCCATGAGCACCAGGCTCAGCGCGTGCGGGGTGCGGACGCCCCAGGAGACGCGGTCGCCGGGGTGCGGCTCGACGAACGACCCGGCGACCATGCAGGCCAGCACACCGGCCGCGATGGCCGCGTCCAGCGCCAGGGGGTGGGCCTTGAGTCGGCGTCTGGTCCGGTCGAGGGAGATCACGCCTGCCAACTGTACGGACCCGGGGCGGGGCGTACGGGGCACCGGCGGACCCGGACGGCTGTTCACCCGGCGGGACCGCCCATCCGGGCGGGCGGCGGGCACCGGCCCTCTCCCGGTCCTCAGCCGCCCGGAATCAGCCCGTTGTCGCTGAGCAGGTCCCGCACCTCGTCCAGGGTCGCGTCCGGGGACGGCAGGATCAGGTCCGAGGGCTCCAGGGAATCGTCCGGGAGGGGCTCGCCGAGGGCGCGGACCTCCGCGAGGAGGGCCTGGAGGGTGCGGCGGAAGCCGGGGCCGTCGCCGTTCTCCATCTCGGCCAGGAGTTCGTCGTCCAGCGTGTCGAGTTCGGCGAGGCGGCTGTCGGCCAGCCTCACCTGCCCCTCCCCCATGATCCGTACGATCATGTCGCCCTCCTCGGCGTCGGCCCCGTGTGCCGCGCGGTGGTCAGCCGGGCCGCCGCGCGGTCGTGGTCGTCACTGCTTGTCGAAGCGGGGGGTGTCCTGCGGCTGCTGCGCGGAGCGCTCCGCGCCGGTACCGCCCTCGATGGCCTGCTGCCCGCCGGAGGAGCCGCCGGCCAGCTCGGCCTTCATGCGCTGCAGCTCCAGCTCCACGTCCGTACCGCCGGAGAGCCGGTCCAGCTCGGCCTGGATGTCGTCCTTGTGCATGCCGGAGGGGTCGTCCAGGGCGCCGGAGGCGAGGAGTTCGTCGATCGCGCCGGCCCGCGCCTGGAGCTGGGCGGTCTTGTCCTCGGCGCGCTGGATCGCCAGGCCCACGTCGCCCATCTCCTCGGAGATGCCGGAGAAGGCCTCGCCGATCCGGGTCTGCGCCTGGGCCGCGGTGTACGTGGCCTTGATCGTCTCCTTGCGGGTGCGGAAGGCGTCGACCTTGGCCTGCAGGCGCTGGGCGGCGAGGGTGAGCTTCTCCTCCTCGCCCTGGAGCGTCGCGTGCTGCGTCTCCAGGTCCGTGACCTGCTGCTGGAGGGCGGAGCGGCGGGAGAGCGCCTCGCGGGCCAGGTCCTCGCGGCCCAGCGCGAGCGCCTTGCGGCCCTGGTCCTCCAGCTTGGCCGACTGGGACTGCAACTGGTTGAGCTGGAGCTCCAGGCGCTTGCGCGAGGTGGCCACGTCCGCCACGCCGCGCCGCACCTTCTGCAGCAGCTCCAACTGCTTCTGGTACGAGTAGTCGAGGGTCTCGCGCGGGTCCTCGGCCCGGTCAAGGGCCTTGTTCGCCTTCGCGCGGAAGATCATCCCCATACGCTTCATGACACCGCTCATGGGCTTCGCGCGCCCCCTTCTGACGGACTCCGGCTCCAGCTCCTGCGACAGAACCCAGCGTACGGGCCCTGCATCCATTACCGCACTGTTCGGGGACGGATGCGCTCATCCCCAAGGACGACTGGCTTCCCCGGCACTCCGGCGCAAGGAGGAGGTGGACTCCCGTACGCACTGTCCCGTGCCGTCCCTTTCTGCCCTGTTGGGGACGCACGGCGTTGCGGGATCGTTCCCGGTACCGCTGGGGCGCACGCCGCGGCACCACGTACCCTTGGGTTTTGTGTTCCGTAGCCGTGCCAAGGAAGAGAAGGCGTCGTCGGCCGACAGCGCGACGATGACCGACTCCACGAATCCCCGTCACCCGGAGGCCCGCAAGGGCCGCCCCACGCCCAAGCGCAGCCAGGCCCAGTCGCAGCGCCGCAGCGTCGCCCACACGCCGACGTCCCGCAAGGACGCGGCGAAGCGGCAGCGCGAGGAGCGCCGTGCCACGCTGGAGCGTCAGCGCCAGGCGCTGGCCAGCGGCGACGAGCGGTATCTGCCGGCCCGTGACAAGGGCCCGGTCCGCCGCTTCGCGCGCGACTTCGTCGACTCGCGGTTCAACATCGCGGAGTTCTTCCTGCCGATGGCCGTCGTCATCCTCATCCTGAGCATGGTGCGGGTGGCCTCGTTGCAGAACGTCGCGCTGCTGCTGTGGCTCGTGGTGATCGTGCTGATCGTGCTGGACTCCGCCGTCACCGGTTTCCGGCTGAGGAAGCGGCTCACCGAGCGCTTCCCCGACGAGTCGCGGCGCGGCGCGGTCGCCTACGCGCTGATGCGGTCCCTGCAGATGCGCCGGCTCCGGCTGCCGAAGCCGCAGGTCAAGCGCGGAGAGCGGCCCTGAGCACGACGTCGTTCAGCGAGGGTGCGGCGGATTCCGCCCGGCTCGGCCGGGCGGGCGGGCCGCGTGACCTCGTCCGTCAGGAACTCGTGGCCCGGCAGCTCGACGAGCAGCTCGCCGGGCGGTTCGCCGTGGGTCGCCGCCTGCGGGTGCTGGATGTCGGCATGGGCCGGGGCGCGCAGGCGCTGCGGCTGGTGCGGGCCGGCCACCGGGTGACCGGTCTGGAGCGCGACCCGGCGCTGATCGCCGCGGCGCGCGCGGCGCTGGACGGCGAGCCGGAGGGCGTCCGGGAGCGGATGCGGGTCATAGAGGGCGACGGCCGCGACACCGGTGTGCACTTCCTGCCGGGCAGCTTCGACGTGGTGCTGTGCCACGGCGTGATCATGCACGTGGAGGAGCCGGACGCCCTGCTGGCCGGGCTCGCGCGGATGCTGGCGCCCGGCGGCCTGCTGTCCCTGCTGGTGTGCAACGGCGACGCGCTCGCTATGCGGCCCGGCCTGTCCGGCGACTGGGCCGGTGCGCTGGCCGCGTTCGACACCACCGACCGGCTGCCCCGCCCCCGGCTTCGCCCGGACGGGGGAACGCCGGACCGCGCGGCGGGGGCCGGGGTGCGGGCCGACCGGCTGAGCAAGCTGACGGGGTCACTGGCGGGCATCGGCGCTCCGCTGCACACCTGGTACGGCGTGCGCGTCTTCACGGACACGGCGGCCGACGACACCGGGCCGCCCGCCGACCTGGAGACGCTGCTCGCGGCCGAGGAGCGGGCGGGACGCACGGACCCCTACCGCGGGGTGGCCGCGCTGCTGCACCTGTGCGGCGTACGGGACTGAGCCCGTCGCGACGGACGGAACGCCGGAGGGGGCGGCCCGATGGGCCGCCCCCTCCGGCGTGCGCCGGGCGTCAGGACTCCGGTTCCGGCTCCGGCTCGTCCGCGCGCAGGCTCATCGGACCGTAGATCTCCGTGGAGTCCTCGAACAGCCGCACCTGGTCCACTCCGCCGGACAGCAGTTCCTTCCACTGCTCCCCGATCCAGGACTCGGCGTCTCCCTGCGTGGTGAACTCCTCGGGCTGCACCGCGGGCTGGACCTCCGTCCCGTCGGCCGCCTCGAACCGCCACGTCCATGCCGCCATGTAGGCCTCCCAGTCTGAGCACAGGCAGAGCGGAAGCCGGATCCCGGTCCGGCTCCCGACCAGAGCTTAGGCCCTGCCGTCAACGCCGCCGAGGTGCCACCGGACGCGCACGACCCACCCGGACACGGGAAGATCGGGGCCGTGGACATCACTCTGCTCGGTACCGGCGCCCCCGCGGGGCTTCCCCTCCCCGACTGTTCCTGCGCGGTCTGCGCCTGTGCCCTCGGCGCGGACGCGCGCGCGGCCACCGCCCTGCTCGTGGACGGGGCGCTGCTGCTGGACCTGACGCCCGGCGTGGCGTTCGCCGCCGCGCGCGCGGGTCACTCGCTGGGCGGCGTCCGGCAGGTGCTGCTCACGCATCCGCACGACGGGCCGCCGCTGGAGGTGCCCGCCGGGCTGCCGCAGCCGGTGCGGGTGCCGGACGGGCGGGAGTTGGCGCTGCTGACGGGGCATCGGGTGCGGGCCGTGGCGATGGACGCGCCCGGCACCGGGTACGCGGTCACCGGGCCGCAGGGGCGGCGGCTGCTCTATCTGCCGCCGGGCGGCGCGCCCGCGGGACTCGACGAGCAGGCCGAGCCGTACGACATGGTCGTGGCGGACGTGGCGGGGCGGCCGGACGGGCTGGCGGGACTGCGGGCGGCGGGCGCGGTCGGGCCGACCACCGACGTCGTCGCCGTGCACCTGGGGCACGACGTGCCGCCGGGCCCCGAGCTGCGGCGACGCCTCGCGGCGGCCGGGGCGCGGGCGGTGCCGGACGGGACGACGCTGGTGGTCGGCGCGTACGAGAACGTCCCGGACGTGCCCCGGCGGACGCTGGTGCTGGGCGGGGCGCGGTCGGGCAAGTCGGTGGAGGCCGAGCGGCGGCTGGAGGCCTTCCCGGACGTGCTGTACGTGGCGACGGGCGGCTCCCGCGACGGTGACTCCGAGTGGGGGGCACGGGTCGCCTCGCACCGCGAGCGGCGGCCGGGGTCGTGGCGGACGGCGGAGACCTGCGACCTGGTGCCGCTGCTCGCGGAGGACGGGCCGCCGCTGCTGGTGGACTGCCTGTCGCTGTGGCTGACGGACGCGATGGACGCCGTGGGGGCGTGGGACGACGCCGAGTGGGCGGACGGCGGGGAGCGCGCGCTGCGGGAGCGGGTGCGGGAGCTGACCGGGGCGGTGCGGCTGACCCGCCGGACGGTCGTCGCCGTGTCGAACGAGGTGGGCTCCGGCATCGTCCCGGCCACCGCGTCGGGCCGCCGCTACCGCGACGAACTGGGCCGCCTGAACGCGGCCTTCGCCTCGGAGTGCGAACACGTGGTGCTGGTGGTGGCGGGGCAGGCGCTGGTGCTGCGGGGGTGACGTGGGCCGCCGCCCGGCCAACCGGCTCCCGCCGACGCCGTCGCCGTAGGGCCGAGCGGCCGGCCCCGGCGGTCCAAGGGGCGGTGCGGCTTCGGCGGGCCAGGGGGGCGGTGCGGCTTCGGCGGGCCAAGGGGCGGTGCGGCGGCGGGCCGGGGGGCTGTGGGTCAAGGGGCGGTGGCCGACTCCGGCGGAGCCCGGGCACTGTGGCCGTGGGGCAGTGGGACCCGTCGGCTCGGAGGACGGCGGGAGGCGTCCAGCGAGCCGTCGGCTCGCGTCGGCCGGTGGCCGGGCGGGGCGTCGACGGCGACCGGCGTGAGGGACCACGTCCGCTAGCTCCGGCGGGCGAGGAGGCGGTAGCCGGTGGGCAGGTACGGGCGGGTCCGGGTGGTGACGGGCGGGCAGCCCGCGGCGTGCAGCTCCGCCTCCACGTTGCGCCGGGGCAGGAGGTGCGGGCGGGCGGGGCCCGGCCACGACGTCGCGCCGCGCGGGCCGGTCACGTGGAGGAGGAGGTGGCCGCCGGGGCGCAGCAGCGTGAGGGCGGCGTGGAGTTCCGCGCGGGGGTCGGGCGCGCTCTCCAGGTGGTGGAGCATGCTGACGACGTCGTAGCGGGCGCGCAGCCGGGCGGCGACGGGCGGGTCGGTGACCCGCCCGACATGGGCCTCCTCGACGCGGCCCGCCGCCTGGGCCCGCAGGACGTCGAGGCGGGTGTCGAGGCCGTCGAAGGACGTGTACGGGAAGAACTCCCGCGCGGCGGCCGGGAAGCGGCCCTCGCCCGTGCCGACGTCCAGCCAGCTCTCCGGCTCCGGGAGGGGCAGCAGCGCGCGGGCGGCGGAGCGGTGCAGGTGCGCGGCGAGGCGCCGGGCGAGCGGGCCCTCTCCGTCCGACGGCCGGGGGCGCGGGCGGGGGTTCTGGAAGACGTGGCCGCACCGCGCGCACTCCTCGAACGGGACGCCGCCCGCGGGACCGGCGGCGGGCCGGAGGCGCCCGGAGCCGCACCAGGGGCAGTCCGGGCGGCGCGGCGGCACGGCGGACGGGGCTCCGGCGCGGGCGGCGGTCCGTGCCCGGCGGTCCACGGCCCGGCGATCCATGGCTCGGGGGTCCGCAGCCCGGCGATCCACGGCACGACGGTCCGGAGCCTGGCGATCCACGGCACGACGGTCCGAAGCCCGGGGGTCCGCGACGCCGGGGTCCGCGGCACGACGATCCACGGCACGACGGTCCAAAGCCCTGCGGTCCACGGCACGACGGTCCGAAGCTCGGGGCTCCGCGACACCGGGGTCCGCGGCACGGCGGTCCACGGCACGACGGTCCGCAGCCCGGCGGTCCGCCGCGCGGCGGAGGCGGCCGACGATCCGGGAGAGGGAGGGTGCGGGCGGCATGACGGCTCCCGGGGGCGAACGGCGATTCACGGCAAACCGGAACGTATGGGATCACGATCGCGGGTGCAACGACGTCGCCGTGACGGGGTGGCGATGTGACGGCGATGCGGCCGCGCGGGGCCGGTACTGTTCGGCGAATGAGCTCGCTGAATCTCGACGACTTCAACGATCTGATCGAGCGCCCCGACGGCGTGGTGCGCCGCGACGCGGAGGCTCGCCGGGAACGCCGGATCGTGCCGCCCGGGTCGCTGGGCCGGCTCGACGATCTGGGTGAGTGGCTGGCGGCGGCCCAGTCGGCCGTTCCGGTGCTGCCGGTGGAGCGTCCGCGGGTCCTGCTCTTCGCCGGTGACCACGGCGTCGCGGAGCTGGCGGTGTCGGCGCGCCCGGCGGGCACGGCGGACCGGCTGGTGCGGGAGATCCTGGCGGGCGGGCGGCCGGTATCCGTGCTGGCGCGGCGGCTCGGCGTGTCGCTGCGGGTCGTCGACATGGCGCTGGACTGCGACCCGGACACGCTGCCCGCCGACGTCGTACGCCACCGGGTGCGGCGCGGCGGCGGGCGCCTCGACATCGAGGACACCCTGACCGCCGAGGAGGCCGAGGCCGCGTTCCGGGCGGGCGTCGCGCTGGCCGACGAGGAGGCCGACTCGGGCACCGACCTGGTGGTCCTCGGCGATGTCAGCGTCGGCGGGACGACCGCCGCGGGTGTCCTGATCGGGGCGCTGTGCGGCACGGACGCGTCCGTCGTGACCGGGCGGGGCGGGCTCGCCGTCGACGACCTGGCGTGGATGCGCAAGTGCGCGGCCATCCGGGACGGGCTGCGCCGGGCGCGGCCGGTGCTCGGCGACCAGTTGCGGCTGCTGGCCGCGGTGGGCGGCGCCGACCTCACCGCGATGACGGGCTTCCTGCTGCAGAGCGCCGTACGGAAGATGCCGGTGATCCTCGACGGTGTCGTGGCGGCGGCGTGCGCGCTGGTGGGCCAGCGGATCGCGTTCCGGGCGCCGGACTGGTGGCTGGCCGGGCACGACAGCGGCGAACCGGGCCAGGCGAAGGCGCTGGACCGGATGGCCCTCGAACCGCTCGTGACCCACGGGGTGAAGGTCGGTGAGGGCACGGGCGCCCTGCTGGCCCTGCCGCTCGTGCAGGCGGCCGCCGCCCTCGCCGCCGAACTGCCGGAGACCGCGCCCCCGCCCGAGGACGAGAAGGCGGAGACGGCGGTGGCCCCAGAGGCGGGAACGGTGGCGGCGGGGGAGGGCGGGGCGGCGGGCGCCTGAGCCGCCGCCGACCGGGTCCGGCCGCCGTCGGCGCCGCTCCGACCGCCGGGTAACCTGCGCCGGTGGTCAAGACCCCGTCGTTCAGGAGCCGGCCGGCCGACGGCCTCCGGTTCGCCTTCGGCACCCTCACCGTCTTCCCGGTCCGGGTGCGCCGCTGGGACCGGCACGCCGCCCGCGGCGGCATGCTGTGCGCCCCGGCGGCCGGACTGGCCGTCGGGGCCGTGGCCGCCGCCGCCGGGGCGGGACTGCTGTTCCTCGGGGCGGGCGCGCCGCTCGCCGCCGTCGCCTCGGCCGCCGTACCCGCGCTGCTCACGCGCGGGCTGCATCTGGACGGCCTGGCCGACACCGCCGACGGGCTCGGCAGTGGCAGGCCCGCCGAGGACGCGCTGCGGATCATGAAGCAGTCGGACGTCGGCCCGTTCGGCGTGATCACGCTGCTGTTCGTGCTGCTGGCGCAGGCCGCGGCGCTGGCACAGGCGTACGCCGACTCGTGGCAGCGGGGCGTGCTGGCCGCCGTCGTCGCGGGCACCGCGGCCCGGCTCGCGCTCACGCTGGCGGCCCGTTCCGGTGTGCCGGCGGCCCGGCCCGAAGGGCTCGGCGCGGCCGTCGCCGCGGTGGTGCCGGTGCCCGGGGCGCTCGCCTCGGCCGTCGCCGTCACGGCGCTCGCCGCGTCCGCGGGCGCGCTCACCGGCGCGGGCGGCGCGGTCCGTACGGCGCTGGCGGTGCTCGTGGCGCTCGGCGCGGCCGAACTCCTGCTGCGCCACTGCGTACGCCGCTTCGGCGGTGTCACCGGCGACGTGTTCGGCGCGCTCGCGGAGACGGCGGCGACGGCGGTGCTCGTCGTCACGGCCCTGGGCTGAGCCGCCCGGCGTCCGGTGCGTCACCGTGCGGAAACGATTGCCGCGTATCCCGGTCGGCGCGCCCGTACCGCCGCTACTGTCTGTCGTGGTATCAACACACCTGTTCTACGCGGCTGTTCACGGGGGAACTCATGCCGAAACTCCGGCGCGCTCTGGCCTGGCTCATCGACTTCGCCCTGGTGGTGGCAGTGGCCTCGCTGCTCGCCGTGCTCACCTTCCACCGGATCTCGGCACTCGTCACCGACGTGCCGGAACTCGCCACGCGTGGCGCCTTCGACCTGCTGACCTCGCGCGGTGACGTGCAGGCGGTCTCCGAGGGCATGGGCCTGAAGCTGTGGGACAAGTCCGTGCTCTACGTCGAGCAGGCCTTCGGGCTGCTGGTCCTTACGGTGTTCCTCTACCAGTGGGCGTGCCTGGCGCTGGCCGGGCGGACCCTGGGCAAGGGGATCGCCGGGCTGCGGGTCGGCCCGCGCCTGCCGGGCCGGGCCGTGCGGCGGTCGGCCGTCTCCACGGCCGCGGACATCGCCGTGTTCGCGGTGGCGTGCGTGCTGCTGGTGGAGGGCCGGTTCGTGCTGTCGGTGCTGATGTGGCTGGCGGCGGTCGCGCTGTTCCTGTTCAACGCGCTGCCGGTGCTGGGCCCCCGCAGGCGCTCGCTGGCCGACCGGGTGGCGGGCACCGAGGTCACCGGGGTCACGTTCCGCATGCCCTTCGCCATGCCCCCAGGCCGTACTTCTTGAGCATCGAGGCGAGCCGCAGGCGGCGGGCCTCGGGGCAGAAGCGGCGGGTGGGCAGTTCGTACTCGACGTGGAAGACGGCCTTGTCCGCCTCGACGAACGGGGTCAGCCGCGCGCACTCGGCGTACTGGGCGCACTGCTCGTTGACCGCGAAGTCGAAGTCGCCGAGCAGGTCGGGGATCTGGTCGAGGTCGTTCTTCAGGCCGACTGCCATGCCGCGCTCGTGGGCGAGGCGGGCGACGAGCCGGTTGTAGCGGAGCTGGTCGGTGGCCGTGAGGGCGAAGCCGGTGCGGTTGCGGTAGCCGTCCATGTTGTCCGGCTCGACCGCGTCGAAGCCCTTGTCGCGGCACATGTCGAGGCGGGCCGCCATCAGGGGCCCGAGGACGTCGAGGCGGCGGATGTCGAGCCAGCGCTCGCCCCGCCAGCCGTTGCCCCGGCCCAGCACCCGCGCCGGGAACGCGTCGGCGTCGGGCCGGAAGTCCTCCCAGGCGCCGGTCGAGACGTAGCAGACGACCTTGCGGCCGTCGCGGTGCAGCGCGTCCACGGTGGCCGCGGAGTGGTCGAAGCCGTCGATGTCGTACACCGGCACGTCGACCGTGGTGTCGAGGCGGCCGCCGAGCTGCCACTGCCAGTCGGTGCCGGGACGGGGCCGCCAGCGCCCGCCCGGGCCGGGGCCGGAGCCGCCCGGGTCGCCGGCGCAGCCCGCCACCAGCAGGAGCAGGGCGCCCAGCAGGGCGGGGAACAGGGGCGGCGGGCGTCTCACGGAGGGCCTCCGGGGCAGGCGGCGGCGTACCCCCCAAAGGATGATCTGCGCCGGGCGGCGGCACCGGCCCGCCCCCGTGTCCGGCCGGAAGCGGACGCGGCGCCACCGGCGGGTGGGGGGCCCGCCGGACCGAGCGGGCGGGTCCACGAGCGTAGGCTCGTGCGGGGTGTTCGCCGACAGGGTGAGGGCCCCGGGTCCGCAGCCGGGACGTTCGCCGACGTGGCGAGGCCCCGGCGGAGTACCGCACCCGGGGCACGCGCGACGTGGAGCTAGGGTCTGGCGTCGGGCCCGGTCGACCCACCCGTTCGGCCAACAGCAACTTCACATCGGAAGCGAGAAATCACCACCGTGACTGCTCTCACTCTCAGCACCGCCGCGGTGCCCGGCCTGCGGGCCGACGCGCTCGTGGTCGGTGTCGCCAAGGGCACCAAGGGACCCGTCGTCGCGCCGGGCGCCGAGGCCGTGGACGACGCGTACGACGGCTCCCTCGCCGGTCTGCTGGAGACCCTCGGCGCCTCGGGTGCCGAGGGCGAGGTGACGAAGCTGCCCGCGCCGTCCGGCTTCAAGACGCCGCTCGTGCTGGCGGTCGGCCTCGGCGAGGCGCCCGGCAAGGACGACGAGGACGGCCACGGCGCCGAGGCCCTGCGCCGCGCCGCCGGTGCCGCCGCCCGCGCCCTCGCCGGAACGAAGAAGGCCGTGTTCGCCCTGCCCGTCACCGGCGCCGCGGATGTGACCGCGATCGGCGAGGGCGTGCTGCTCGGCGCGTACTCCTTCGACACGTACAAGCAGCAGGGCAAGGACGGGGCGAAGAACGGCAAGGCGCCGCTCGCCGAGGCCGCGCTGCTCGGCGGCAGGCCCCGCGACAAGGAGTACAAGGCGGCCCTGGAGCGCGCCACCGCCGTCTCCGAGGAGCTGAACCGGGCCCGCGACCTCGTCAACACCCCGCCGAACGAGCTCAACCCCGAGTCGTTCGCGGCCGTCGCGCAGGCCGCGGCCAAGGAGCACGGCATCAAGGTGCAGGTGCTAGACGAGAAGGCGCTCGTCAAGGGCGGCTACGGCGGCATCCTCGGCGTCGGCGCCGGCTCCGCCGCGGGTCCGCGCCTGGTGAAGCTGTCGTACACCTCCTCCAAGGCGAAGAAGCACCTGGCGTTCGTCGGCAAGGGCATCACCTACGACTCGGGCGGCATCTCGCTCAAGCCGGCCGGGCACAACGAGACGATGAAGTGCGACATGGCCGGCGCCGCCGCCGTGTTCGCCGCGGTCGTCGCCGCGGCCCGCCTCGGCCTGGAGGTCAACGTCACCGGCTGGCTGGCGCTCGCCGAGAACATGCCGTCCGGTTCGGCGACCCGGCCGGGCGACGTGCTGCGCATGTACAGCGGCAAGACCGTCGAGGTCCTCAACACCGACGCCGAGGGCCGGCTCGTCCTCGCCGACGCGCTGTGGGCCGCCTCCCAGGAGAAGCCGGACGCCGTCGTGGACGTGGCGACGCTGACCGGCGCGATGGTCCTGGCGCTGGGCAACCGCACCTTCGGCGTGATGGCGAACGACGACGCGTTCCGCACCGCCGTGCAGGAGGCCGCCGAGCAGGTCGGCGAGCCCGCCTGGCCGATGCCGCTGCCCGAGCACCTGCGCAAGGGCATGGACTCGGCGACCGCCGACATCGCGAACATGGGCGAGCGGATGGGCGGCGGCCTGGTCGCCGGCCTGTTCCTGCGCGAGTTCGTGGGCGAGGGCATCACCTGGGCCCACCTCGACATCGCGGGCCCGGCGTTCAACGAGGGCGGCCCCTTCGGGTACACGCCGAAGGGCGGCACGGGCACCGCGGTGCGGACCCTGGTGCGCCTGGCCGAACTGACCGCGGCCGGTGACCTGGGATAGGACCGCCGGACGGTGACGTGAGGGGCGCGGGCCGGTCGTACGGTTCCGCGCCCTTCGCCCTGTCCCGGCGGCACGCGCCACCTGAACGTGGGACGTCTCACACCACGGCCCCGCGTCTCCTCGGGCTCCGACAAGTGCGAAGATGGGCTCGGCAGGACAGGGCCCCCACCCAAGGGCCGAAGCAAGAGCGGCCGGACACCAGCCGCCTGCCGGTCACCGACGACCGGCGTACGGCGCACATGCATGGAGGACGTGACGTGGCGAACGACGCCAGCACCGTTTTCGACCTAGTGATCCTCGGCGGTGGCAGCGGCGGGTACGCCGCGGCCCTGCGCGCGGCACAGCTTGGTCTGGACGTCGCCCTGATCGAGAAGGGCAAGGTCGGCGGCACCTGCCTGCACAACGGCTGCATCCCCACGAAGGCCCTGCTGCACGCCGGCGAGATCGCCGACCAGGCCCGCGAGAGCGAGCAGTTCGGTGTGAAGGCCACCTTCGAGGGCATCGACATGGAGGCCGTCCACAAGTACAAGGACGGCGTCATCTCCGGCCTGTACAAGGGCCTGCAGGGTCTGATCGCCTCCCGCAAGGTGACCTACATCGAGGGTGCGGGCCGGCTGTCCTCCCCCACCTCGGTGGAGGTGAACGGCCGGCGCGTCGAGGGCCGCCACGTCCTGCTGGCCACCGGTTCCGTGCCGAAGTCGCTGCCGGGCCTGGAGATCGACGGCGACCGCATCATCTCCTCCGACCACGCCCTCCTCCTGGACCGCGTGCCGAAGTCCGCGATCGTCCTCGGCGGCGGTGTCATCGGCGTCGAGTTCGCCTCCGCGTGGAAGTCCTTCGGCACCGAGGTGACCGTCATCGAGGGCCTGAAGCACCTCGTGCCGGCCGAGGACGAGAACAGCTCGAAGCTGCTGGAGCGCGCGTTCCGCCGCCGCGGCATCAAGTTCAACCTGGGCACCTTCTTCGAGAAGGCCGAGTACACCCAGGACGGTGTGAAGGTCGTCCTCGCCGACGGCAAGGAGTTCGA
>DASTDN010000188.1:0-2301 GCA_035710365.1 Streptomyces sp.
GACGTCGTTCACCCCGGCGCAGGCGATGCCGACGGCCTGGAGCTCCGCCAGGATCCGGTCGGCGTCGGAGCGGGCGCAGCGCTCGGCGACCACGGCGTTCAGCTCCGAGCGGTGCGCGACCCGGTCCGAGCCCGTCGCGAACCGCGGGTCGCCGGTCAGCTCGGGCCGGCCGAGGAACCCGTCGCACAGGGCGGCCCACTCGCGCTCGTTCTGCACGGAGAGCAGCACCTCCTTGCCGTCGGCGGCGCGGTAGGTGCCGTACGGCGCGATGGTGGCGTGCTGGGTGCCCAGCCGCTGCGGCTGACCGCCGCCGTACCGGGTGTAGTAGGCGGGCTGCCCCATCCACTCGGCCAGCGCCTCGAACAGCGACACCTCCACCGGGTGCGCGACGCCGGTGGTGGCGCGGGCGTACAGCGCGGTGAGGACACCGCTGTACGCGTACATCCCGGCGGCGATGTCCGCGACGGAGATCCCCGTCCGGGCGGTCTCCCCGGGCGTCCCGGTGAGCGACACCAGACCGGTCTGGCACTGCACGAGCAGGTCGTACGCCTTGCGGTCGGCCCACGGCCCGCCCGTGCCCCAGCCGGAGATCGTGACGGGGACGAGGCGCGGCCGGCGGTGTGTCAGTTCCGTGGCGCCCAGGCCGAGGCGGTCCGCGGCGCCCGGCGCGAGGTTCTGCACGAACACGTCGGCGACGGCGAGGAGTTCGTCAAGGACGGCACGCCCCCGGGGGTCCTTCAGATCGAGCGTCAGGGACTCCTTCGACCGGTTGAGCCACACGAAATAGCTGGAGTGGCCGTGCACGGCCGTGTCGTAGCGCCGGGCGAAGTCGCCCTCGCCGGGCCGCTCCACCTTGATCACCCGGGCGCCCAGGTCGGCGAGCTGCCGGGTGGCGTAGGGAGCGGCCACCGCCTGCTCCACGCTGACCACGGTGATCCCGGCCAGCGGCTGCCGCAGTGCGTCCGCGCCCGTACCCCCGCTCACGACGCGGCCGCCCCGGGCACTCAGGCCGGCACGTGCTGCGGCCGGGCGTGCAGTGTCTCCACGGCGCGGACGAGGGGGGCGAGTCCGGGATCGGCGGCAGCGGTGTCGAGGGCTTCGCGCAGGGCGGTCTGGTTGGTGGGGCGGGCCTCGGCGAGGAGGGCGAGGCCGGCAGGGGTGACGTTGGTGTAGATGCCGCGGCGGTCGGTGGGGCAGAGGTAGCGCCCGAGGAGGCCGCGGTCTTCGAGACGGGTGACGAGTCGGGTGGTGGCGCTCTGGCTGAGGACGACGGCGTCGGCGACCTGCTTCATCTGCAGGTGGCCGACTTCGCCGTCGTGCTGGCGGCTGAGGACGTCGAGCAGGGAGTACTCCCGCACGCTCAGTCCGTGACGGGACTGCAGGGCGCGCTCGACATGCGCCTCGATCCTGCCGTGCAGCAGGGAGAGCGCGCACCAGCCCTGCGCGAGCGCGGTGAGCGCCGGATCCGTCGCCGTCATGGTCCCCGTGTCCTCCGTCCGAACCGGCCGGCCTGCGCGTATCCCGGTACGGATACGACCGCGTTCAAGCGTAGGGCATCGCCGAAAACACCCGCGCCCGCAACGGCGGGACCGGTCTCCAAGGGCCCCGGGGCGTACGGCGCGAGGCGGGTGGCGTCACCGCCACGCCGGGCTCGACTCGCCCAGCGGCGGCCTGCTGCGGGAGACGATCCGGGTGCCGCCCGCGTCGGTCACCCGGACCTGGAGCGACCCGCAGCCGCACCGCGTCCACGCCGTGCTGCCGGACCCGGTGGTGTGGCACGACACCACCTGGAAGGGCTCGGCGCCGTCCGGCCAGCCGCAGTGCGGGCAGAGAGGGCCGGTGGTGCTGGTCATGGCGACTCCTTGTGCGTCATGAGCGGTGGGTTGTCCGGGGTTCGCTGCGGTGCCGTTCGTTGCGGTGCCGGGGGCGCGTTCCGTGGGTGGGGCCCCGCGCGCGGACGAGTTGACGGATCGTCCGCCCGGGAACGGTGCGCCCGGTCCACGGTGCCCGGCTGCGGACGGCCACCGGTCCGGCCGTCGCGTCACAGCCAGGGTGCGGCACCGGCTCCGCGCACGTCCAGGGCGACTTCGGGCCCACCGCGGGGCGCGGGCTGTCCGGCCGGCCCGCGGCGACCGCACGTACCCGCCGCGGCACGGTCGCCGCCGCCCGCGCCCCGCACCCCCCCCCGCCGCCTCACGGCGGATCCGCCGGGCAGGCCGGTGGCCCGGGTGCCGTGCTCCCCGGTTTCGCGCTCCCCGGGGCTGCCCCGGCCCGCGGGTCCGGGGAGGACGGCACCCGGGC
>DASTDN010000189.1:0-6693 GCA_035710365.1 Streptomyces sp.
CTTCACCCGCCCGCTCGAAAACGCCCTGCGCGGCTACCAGTGGTCGCGCGGCGTGGACACCGACCCCGACGAACTCGGCGTGTACGGCCCGGACACCCGCCGGAGCCTGGAGGCGGAGACCCGGGAGCCGTAGGACCGGCACCCCGGGAAGCGCGGCGCGAGCCGGGACGGGACCCACCGCCGCCTCGCCTCATCCGCAGCCGGACCCTCCCCTTCGCCTCGGGCGGACGGGAAGGGGCGGACACCCCGGGGCGGCAGGGCACAACGAAGCAGGCACAGAAGAAAGGGCCCCGCCCGCCGGTCAGGGAAAACGGGCGGGAGCCACTTTGTTTCTCCACGGTACAAAACAAGCCCGGATCCCGCCACCGCCTCCACGGACCCCGCACACACCCGGGGCCCTCCCGTCGGCGGCGGCGTCCGGCGGCACACGCCCCGGCGCCACCGCCACCGGGCTCACCCGGTCACGGCCTCCCACAGGCTCCACACCCCGAGGGCGAGCATCAGCACGGCCGCGACCCGCGTGATCAGCTTCAGCGGCACCCGCTTCATCAGGGCCCTCCCGCCGACGATGCCGAGACCGGCGACGGCCCAGAGCGCCAGGACCGCACCCAGGCCGACGGAGAGCGGGTCGTCGTAGCGGGCGGCGAGGTTCGCGGTCATGATCTGCGTGAGGTCGCCGAACTCGGCGACGAGGATGAGCATGAAGCCCGCGCCGGAGACCTTCCAGAAGGACTGGTTCTCGGGCCTGCGCACCTCCTCCTCGTCCTCGTCCCGCTTCAGCAGCAGCACCGCGGCACCGCCCAGGAACAGCACGCCCGTGAGCGCGTGGACGATCTGCTGCGGCAGCAGCGTGAGCACGCTGCCCGCGGCGACGGCGAGCGCGACGTGCAGCGCGAAGGCGGCGGCGACGCCGGCGAAGACGTACGAGGCGCGGTAGCGGGTGCCGAGGACGAGGCCGGCGAGGGCGGTCTTGTCGGGCAGTTCGGCGAGGAAGACGACGCCGAAGACGAGCGCCGTCACGGAGAGGCTGATCAAGGGTTCCTCAATCGGTCGGGGCTGCCCCGCCGAGAGTGCTGAGCCGTTCACCACGCGACCGCGAGACCAGGCACCTCGGCACGGCAGCACACGCGGACCGCCCGGACCGGACGGTTCGGGCGTCGTGCACTGCTTGCCGAAGGTCTCGCCGGCCGGCCCCTTCTCGGGGCCCGCCTCCGGGCGCCGGCTCAGCGAACTGAGCAGTATGTCGACGGTCCCGGCACAGGGCTACTCCCCTTCTGCGCACCCCATGCTACGCGACCGGCGCACCGCTCTCAGATCTCAAATGAATGCCGCACACCCATAGACGCGACATGTACGCGTCATTAGCTTCTTACCGGAAGCACACCCCACGGCAAGAAGGCGTCGCGAGCATTCCCCTGTTCGCGCCCCCCAACGCCCGCATCCCCCAAGGGAGTTCCCATGGCCAAGTTCTACGCGCGTCGACGCTTCGGCATCACGCTGGCGCTCGCCGGTCTCGCCGCCTCCATAGGACTGTTCAACGCCCCGACCGCCTCCGCTGCCCTGCCCACCCCGGTGAGCGGCGCCACCGCACGCAGCTACCTCGCCACGCTCCCCGTGCGCACCGAGAACCGCGACGGTTACAGCCGTGACCTGTTCCCGCACTGGATCACCATCAGCGGCTCCTGCGACACGCGGGAGACCATCCTCAAGCGCGACGGCTCGGGTGTCAGCACCGACTCCTCCTGCGCCGCCACCAGCGGAAGCTGGTACTCCCCCTACGACGGCGCCACCTGGTCGGCCGCCAGCGACGTCGACATCGACCACGTCGTGCCGCTCGCCGAGGCCTGGGACTCCGGCGCGGGCTCCTGGACGACCTCGAAGCGCCAGTCCTTCGCCAACGACCTGACCCGCCCGCAGCTCATCGCGGTGACCGACAACGTCAACCAGTCCAAGGGCGACCAGGACCCGGGCACCTGGATGCCGTCGCGCACCGCCTACCGCTGCACCTACGTGCGCGCCTGGGTGCAGGTGAAGTACTACTACGGCCTGTCCGTCGACTCGGCCGAGAAGTCCGCGCTGACGAGCTACCTCTCCGGCTGCTGAGGCCCGAAACCGGCCGGTGCGGCGGTCCGCGCCGTTTCACCGGCACCCGCCCCTCCCCTTCCGGCCCCGTCGCCCCGTACCGTACGGGGCGACGGAGGTGGGTGATCACGTGGCCGGACTGCGGCTCGGACCGCTGCTGAGGCACGCGGGCGGCTCAACGGCGACCGTATGGGTCGAGGCGAGCCGGCCGTGCGCCGCCGAGGTGCGCTGCGCCGACGGCGCGCGGGGCACGGCCCGCACCTTCCAGGTCGCGGGCCACCACTACGCCATGGTCCCGGTGACCGGTCTCACCCCCGGCACGGCGACCGCGTACGAGGTGTTCCTCGACGACACGCGCGTGTGGCCACTGCCCGGCTCCCCGTTCCCGCCGTCCGTGATCCGCACGCCCGACGAGGGCGGGACCGGGGGCGACCCCGCGATACGGGTGGCCTTCGGCTCCTGCCGCTGGGCGTCGCCGCCGGCCGGCGGCCAGGACCCGGTCGGCCCGGACGCCCTGGACGCGCTCGCCGCGCGCCTCGCCGCCGACCCGGATGCCGAACGGCCCGACGTCCTGCTGCTCCTGGGCGACCAGGTGTACGCCGACGAGGTCTCCGACGCGACCCGCCGGTGGCTCGCCGCCCGCCGCGACCTCGACGAACCTCCGGGTGCCCAGGTCGCGGACTACGAGGAGTACACCCGGCTCTACTACGAGTCCTGGCTCGACCCCGAGGTGCGCTGGCTGCTGTCGACCGTGCCCAGCCTGATGATCTTCGACGACCACGACGTCATAGACGACTGGAACACCTCCGCCGCCTGGCTCGCCGACATGCGGGCCACCCCCTGGTGGCGGGAACGGCTGCTCAGCGGTCTGATGTCGTACTGGGTGCACCAGCACCTCGGCAATCTCACCGCCGCCGAACTGGCCGCCGACCCCCTCTACGCCGACGTCCTCGCGGCCCGCGACGGCACGGACGCCCTGCGCGCCTTCGCCGCCGGCGCCGACGCCGACCCGTCCTCGGTCCGCTGGAGCTACCGCCGCGACATCGGACGCGTACGCCTGCTCATGGTGGACACGCGCGCGGCGCGCGTGCTGGACGAGGAACGCCGGGCGATGCTCCACCCGGACGAGGAGGCCTGGCTGCGCGGACAGGTCCTGGACGAACCGGAGTCGTACGACCACCTGCTGCTCGGCACCTCGCTGCCCTGGCTGCTGCCGCATCTCGTGCACGACGCCGAGAACTGGAACTCCGCCGTGTGCGGGGGCGCGAAGGGCCCCCGCTGGGCGAGGACCGGTGAGCGGGTACGACGCGCGGCCGACCTGGAGCACTGGGCGGCGTTCCCGGCGTCCTTCGAGGCGCTCGCGGACCTGATCGCCGAGGCGGGCCGCGGGCCCGCGGCCCCGGCGACGGTGTGCGTGCTGTCCGGGGACGTGCACCACGCGTACGTCGCCGAGCCGTCGTGGCCGGGCCGGGCGTCCGGCACCCGGGTGCTGCAACTGACCTGCTCGCCCGTCCACAACTCCGTCCCGCTGTACATCCGGCTGGGCTTCCGGTTCGGCTGGAGCGCGCCCGCGCGGGCACTGGGCCGGCTGTTCGCCCGGCACGCGCGCGTGCCGCGACCGTCCGTCACCTGGCGCAAGACCGGCGGCCCGTGGTTCGGCAACCAGTTCATGACGCTGACGCTGCGCGGCCGTTCGGCACGCCTGCGGCTGGAGCAGGCCCGCCCGAACGGCACCGGCGGCCCCGGCCTGACCACGGCCATGGAGTCCGACCTGTCGGTGTGACGTCCGGCGCGCCGGGGCGGCCGACGCCCGCCACCCGCTCGCCGTACGCGGCGCACCACGGAGACGACGGTGCGCCGCACACCCGGAAAGCGGCGGTGTGCCGCACCCCGGGACCGCCGCACGGGGCGCGCCGCAAGCGCCCTCCCGCCCGGCACGCGCCGCAGACCGTCCCCGTGCGCACCGGGGCGCGACGTCATGCGTACGGACGGCATCCGCGTGCGCCGGACAGGCGCACCCACGAGGGTGGATTCGGACACGCTTTCGCTCATGTCACGCAATGACCGGGCTGCGCCACGTGCGGCAACCCCTGTGACGGGTTTGCAGCACGCGGAGATCGCCTGGCCAGATGCTGAACCTGCAGGCCTCAGGCAGACCTGACGTGAAGTCGCAGCGACCCGTCCGGTTCCGTCCCCCGCCGGCACTCCCCCTCGGGCCGGTGCTTCCGAAGGAGTCCCACTTTCATGTTCAGACCCCTCAACAGAGCACAGCCGTACGCCCTCGGCCTGTTCCGCACCGTCGTCGGCCTGCTCTTCACCTGCCACGGCGCGGCCTCCCTGTTCGGCGTGCTCGGCGGCGCCCACGGCGGCGGCACCGTCGAGGCCGGCACCTGGCCGGGCTGGTACGCGGCCGTGATCCAGTTGGTCTGCGGCGGCCTCGTCCTGGTCGGCTTCGGCACCCGCGTCGCGGCCTTCCTCGCCTCCGGTTCGATGGCGTTCGCGTACTTCGACGTGCACCAGCCCGCGGCTCTGTGGCCGTTGCAGAACGGCGGCGAGTCCGCGGCGATGTTCTGCTGGGCGTTCCTCCTGCTGGTCTTCACCGGCGGCGGCGCGCTCGGGTTCGACCGGCTGCTGACCCGCCGCCGCGGCCCGGCGACGGCCGAGGACACCGCGCGGCAGAGCCCGGTCGCGGCCTGACCGGCCCGGAGCGGAGCGGCCCTCCCTGCACCCGGCCGCCGGTCGGACAGCGCCGAGGACGGAGCTCTCCCGCGCGTGGTGCGGGAGAGCACCGCCGCGTCCGGCACCCGGGACGGCCGCCCCGGGGCGTCAGGCGGCCCAGCCGAACGGCACCGTGAAGCACCCGACGCGCGTCCCGCCGCCGCCCGGCGCGTCGTGCAGCACCACGGAGGACGCCTCGCCACGCCGGAAGCCCCACTCGTGCCGGGCCCGCGCCGCGCCCCCGCCCCGTTCGCCGGCCGTGAAGTCGAGCCACACCTCGTTCTCCGGGTTGACGTCGGCCGGGTCCCCGGACGGGCGGTGCTGATAGTGGCCGCCCGCGGCGGCCGGGTCGGCGCCGCACGGCTCCCGGTGCACGTGGACGCCGTAGGTGTGGCCGGGGCTCAGCCCCCGCACCCGCAGCTCCACGGTCGTCGCCCCGCCCGGGCCCCGGATCGTCTGGCGCACCTCGATCCAGGACGCCGCGGGCACGAGCGCGTCGTCGTACGTCACCGCCGCCGAGGGGACGAAGGCGGACGGCGGCGCGAATCGGGCCGCCGTCCGCATGGAGTAGCCGCCGGTGTCCACCGCGCCGGCCGTACCGGCCGTACCGCCCGTCAGGAACGCGGCCGCCGCGAGGACACCCACCCACCATCCGGGCCCGCGTCCCGGGGCGTGTCCCGGTCTCGGTCTCGGTTCCGCCATGATCCTCACCACCGTTCCCGGGGCCGGGTCCGGGCGCGCCGTCCGGCCCGTCCGTCCGGCGCGGTCTCCGCCCGCCCGGCGCCCGTGTCCCTCATGTTGCTACGGGACTTCCGGCCCGGCCGCGCTCCGGAGGGGGCAGGCGGGTGAACCCGCGGCGCCCGCCGCGCGCGCCCCAGTGGATCACCGGTGCCACTTCAGGGCGTACGCTGTATGGCTGTCATGGCCACTCCTGCCGCTCCCCCCGCCTCATCGCGGCACGGTCTGGCCCACGGGGGGAACCACGGGGAGTTGCGGTGCTGGAGACTGTCGGGCCACTGACCGGTAGCCCATGGATCTACGCGGTCGTGGGCCTGTCGGTGCTGCTGGACGTGTTCCTGCCGGTACTGCCCAGCGGAGTCCTGGTGATCACGGCCGCCACGGCGGCAGCAGCGGGCACGGCCACGGCCGCCGCGGCGGGTACGGGCGCGGCGGCCGCCGAGGTGCCCGCCCATGTGCCCGACATTCTGGCCCTCACCCTGTGCGCGGCGACCGCGTCCGTCCTGGGCGACATGGTCGCGTACCGCGTCGGCCGGCGCACCGGTCCCCGGCTCGACCAGGTCATCGCCCGCTCCCGCCGGCTCACCGGCGCGCAGGAACGTCTCGGCGTGGCGCTGGCCCGCGGCGGCGGCGCGCTGGTCGTTCTGGCCCGGTTCGCCCCCGCCGGACGTTCGCTGGTGTCGCTCGCCGCGGGGGCCGCGCACCGGCAGGTCCGCGAGTTCCTGCCCTGGTCGGCGCTGGCCGGTCTGTCCTGGGCCGCGTACAGCGTCGCCCTCGGCTACTTCGGCGGCCAGTGGCTCGGCACGACGTGGCTGGCGGCGGCGGTGTCCGTCATGGCGCTGTTCGGCGCGGGAGCCGGTGCGGGCTACCTGATGCGGCGACGCCCGGCGTAACCACGGAGGGGACGGCGGCCCACCGACGGCAGTCCCCCGGCGCGGGCGGGCGGTTGCGGACGGACGGCGGGAGTCCGCCGCGTCCACGGTCGAGGCGCTCCCGTCAGCCCGCCGCCCGTTCCGCCGTGGCGGTGGCCGTGGTCGCGGTGGCCCTGGTGGCGGTAGCCGTGGCGGGCGTCGTGGTGGCGGTGGCGCCCCGGATCTCCAGGCCGTCCAGCAGGTCGGCCGTGGCCTCGGCGACCGCCCGTACGGCGCGGTCGAA
>DASTDN010000190.1:0-11804 GCA_035710365.1 Streptomyces sp.
ACGAGATCTGAGTGCTGCCGGCAGGAATGGACGTTACGTCACCTCGGGCGGAACGGGCCGCGACGCCCGCGCCCGGCGGGGTCAGCCGCCGCCCTCGTCCTCCGGCTCGCCCGCCACCAGCAGCCGCAGGTGCTCCGACACCTCGGCGCGCACCTCGCCCGGCAGCCCCTCGTCCGTCACCAGCGTGTCGACCTGCTCCAGCGCCGCGAACGAACTCAGCCCCACCACACCCCACTTGGTGTGGTCGGCCACCACCACGACCCGCCGCGCCGACTGCACCAGCCGCCGGTTGGTCTCGGCCTCGGCCAGATTCGGCGTCGACAGCCCCGCCTCGGCCGATATGCCGTGCACGCCGAGGAACAGCAGGTCGAAGTGGAGCGCCGCGATCGCCCGGTCGGCCACCGGGCCCACCAGCGAGTCGGAGGGCGTGCGCACCCCGCCCGTCAGGACGACCGTCGCCGCGCTCTGCCGGGTTCCCGCGCCGCGCTGCGCGGCGTGGAACACGTCCGCGACCCGCACCGAGTTGGTGACCACCGTCAGATCCGGCACGTCCAGCAACTGCTGCGCCAGCGCGAACGTCGTCGTACCGCCCGACAGCGCGATCGCCGCACCCGGCGCGACCAGCGCGGCCGCCGCCCGCGCGATGTCCCCCTTGGCGGTCGGCTCCAGGCTCGACTTCGCCTCGAAACCCGGCTCGTGGGTGCTCGCCTCCGTCACCGGGACGGCGCCGCCGTGCACCTTCTCCAGCACACCCTGGCGGGCCAGCGCGTCGAGGTCGCGGCGGACCGTCATGTCCGACACGCCGAGCTTGCGCGTCAGCTCGTTGACCCGCACCCCGCCCCGGCGCCGGACCTCGTCCAGGATCAGGGCGCGGCGCTGCTCCGCGAGGAGGTTCTGATTCTCGCTCACGTCCGCTCCGGTCCTTTCGCCTCGAGCCGCCGTCCGCCACACCCGGCGCACCCGCTCCGACTAGGGCGTTCCCGCCGGTCCGGGTACGCGGACGTCCCATCCTCGCACGCGCCCGCACGCCCCGCGTCACCACCATGGGCGATGCGTGCATGACACATTGGCATCGGATGGGTCACGCCTGCCGCACGGATCGGACGGATTCGGTGTCGAGGCGTGCGCATCCGCCCGCGACGGGAGATCCTGGAACCCGCACACCGACAGCCGACGGCGCGTCACGGGGGAAGTGCCTGCAGTGGAACGTGCACAGGAACACGCGACGACGGGCAGCACCGAGCGAGGCCCGGCACCGCGGCCCGCCGGGGCCGCACTCGAACTCCTCGTCCACGGCGTGGGCGGGACGACACCCGGGGAGATGCTCGGCGATCCCCGCACGGTACGGATCACCGGCGACGACACCGCGGCCGTCTTCCGCCGCGCCGACGACGTCGACGCGGAGACCGCCCCCCGCACGGACACCGGACGCGACGGCCCCGTGCCCGAGGCCTACGTCTGGTGCAACCTCACCTCCGGCAACGGCTCCCGTGCCCTGTGGCTGCTGCTGCTGCCGTTCATGGTGGTCAACCTCGCCCACTGGATGCGCCCCGGCGCCCGCGGCCGCATCCGCACGGCGCGCCTGTACGGACTGCTGGTGCGGCTCGCGGGCCTCTCCCTGACCGTGCTGCTGGTGGCCGCCGCCTGCGAGGTCGCCCTCGACCTGACGGCCTGGCAGTGCGCGGGCACCTCCGCCTGCGCCGCACGGCACTCCTGGCTCGGCTTCCTGTCGCCCGAGGCCTCCGACGGCGGCTGGTGGAGCGCGCCCGGCCGCCGCCTCGTGCTCGCGGCCGTGGTGCCCACCGCGCTCACCGGCCTGCTCTGGTACCTGTCCCGCCGCACCTGGAGCGACTACGAGTCCCAGCAGCCGATGACGCACCTCCCCGAGCCCGGTGAAAGCAGCGAGGACCCGACCGGCTCGGGGGCCACGGCGCTCGGCCGCCCCGGCTTCTGGTACGGCCGGCGCCTGGTCGCCCGGCTGCGCGCCGCCCACACCGCCGCCGCCCTGCTCACCGTCGCCGCCACGGCCGGCAGCGCCGCCGCCCGCCACGACCGCGCCCCCGGCGGCTCCGCGGCCCTCGACGGAGCCGGCCGGCTGCTGGAGGCGGCCCTCGTCGCCGGAGCGGCGGCCGTGCTGTGGGTGGTGTGCCGCCGGGGCCGCAGCGAACGCCGCCTGGACGCCCGGCTCGACCGTCACGTCGTACGCGGCCTCCCGCTCGCCGCCCTCGTCCTGCTCGCGCTCACCCTGCTCCACACCGCCTGGGAACGCCCCGGCTGGGAGTCGTCCGGACGGCTGGCGGGCGACTCGGCCTTCGGCGCCATCGCCCTGGGCCAGGGCCTGCTGGTCCTCGCCCTCGCCGTGGCCGCGCACCTGCTGCACCGCACCCGCCCCGACCCGCGCGCCGCCATGCGCGGCCTCGCCGGCCCCGCCGTCGCCACGCTGGCCTGCGCCCTGGGCGGTGTGATGTCCGGCGGTGTCTCGCAGCGGGTCGCCGACTGGCTCGACGGCACCCGGACCTCCATCCCCGGCCCGCCCGTCACGCTGACCTGGCAGGCGTCCGCGATCCCGCCGCTGCTCGTGCTGCTGCTGGTGCTGTGCGCCGAGCTGGCCCGCCGCACCTGGCTCCTGGCCCGCGCCGAGCGCGCCGCCGTGGAACGCGACCACCCCCACGACGTCCGCGACCCCGGCCGCACCCGCCGCATCGCCAAAGCGCGCGCCATGGCCCGCCTCACCGACCGGGCCCCGCTCGTCGTCACCGTCACCGCCACGGCCACCCTGCTCCTCGGCGCGGGCGCCCTCGCCGGCGCCCTCCTCACCGGGCAGACCCCCGGCCGGGCCACGGACGGCACGTACACCTTCGTGCACGGCGCCGCCCAGGCCGCCGAGGCACTGGGCTCCTGGCTCATCGGACTCGGCTTCATCCTGTTCGTCACCTGGGGCCGCCGCGCCTACAAGGACCCCTCCGCGCGGCGCACCATCGGCATCCTGTGGGACGTCGGCACGTTCTGGCCGCGCGCCGCCCACCCCTTCGCCCCGCCCTGCTACGCCGAGCGCGCGGTGCCCGACCTGACCTGGCGGGTGGCGGCCTGGACCCGCGTCACCGGCGGCCGGCTCGTCATCTCCGGGCACTCCCAGGGCAGCGTCCTCGCCGCCGCGGCGGCCTGGCAGCTTCCGCCGTCCGTCCGCAGGCGCGTCGCGCTGCTGACGTACGGCTCACCGCTGGAGCGGCTGTACGGCCGCTGGTTCCCGGCCCACTTCGGGCCGGAGTCGCTGGACTCGCTGCACCGCGAAGTGGCGTGCTGGCGCAATCTGCACCGGATCACCGACCCCATAGGCGGGCCCGTCCGGCTGCCCGGCGGTTCCGGCCCCGAAGTGGACCGCGAACCCCTCATGGACCCGCTCGCCCACGGCCGCACCGAACTGCTGCCGCTGCCCGCCCCGATCCTCGGCCACTCCGACTACCAGGCCGACCCGGCGTTCGCCGAGGAACGGCAGCGGCTCCTGGCCCGGCTGTGCCCGGAGGTCCCCGCACCGCGCTCCTTCGCGCCGGACGGCGGCGGCCCCGGCCGGGACGGGGAGCCTCACGGCAACTCCGGCAGATCCTCGGCGTAGAGCAGCGTGAGGTCGTCCGTGCTGGGATCGGCCACCTGGGCGACCCGGCTCGCGTGCCGCTCCACCATCGCCTCGAAGGTCTGCCGCGCCGTGCGGCCGTTGCCGAACGCCGGGCCCTTGGGGATCGTCGTGAAGTACTTCAGCAGCGCCTCCCCGGCGCCCGGCGCGAGCCGGTACTCGTGCTCCTCCGCCTGCTGTTCCACGATCCGCAGCAGTTCCTCGGGGCCGTAGTCGCCGAACGTGATGGTGCGTGAGAAACGGGACGCCACACCCGGGTTGACGGACAGGAACCGCTCCATCTCGGCGGTGTACCCCGCGACGATGACCACGACCGCGTCGCGGTGGTCCTCCATCAGTTTCACGAGCGTGTCGATGGCCTCCCGGCCGAAGTCCCGGCCGGAGTCCTCCGGGGACAGCGCGTACGCCTCGTCGATGAACAGCACGCCGCCGCGCGCCCGTTCGAAGGCCTCCTGGGTGCGGATCGCCGTCGAGCCGATGTGCTCACCGACCAGGTCGACCCGGGACACCTCCACGAGATGGCCCTTCTCCAGCACACCGAGGGAGGCCAGGATCTCGCCGTACAGCCGCGCCACCGTGGTCTTGCCGGTGCCGGGGGAGCCCGTGAAGACCAGGTGCCGCTTGACGGAGGCCGCCTTCAGGCCCGCCTGCTGCCGGCGCCGGCCCACCTCGATCATGTCGGTGAGGGCCCGCACCTCGCGCTTGACGCTCTCCAGGCCGACCAGGGCGTCCAGTTCACCCATCACGTCCTTCGCGGACCGCGCGGGCTGCTCCGGGTGGGCGGTGACCAGCGCCTCCTGCTCGGTGGTGCGCTGGCCGGGGATCGCGCCGAGCAGACCGGGGGAGGGGGACGCCGTCTGCACGGCCGTCGCGGGCACCGCGGGCGGCTTGAGGCCCGCGCTCTCGTCGCTGCTGCAGTCCTCCACGACCGGACCCGCGCCCGAGGCGGCGTCCGTCCCATTGTCCGCGAACTCGTACCCGCCGCGCGTGCAGCGCTCCGTGCGGCACTTGCGCAGCGTCGTGCGGCAGCCGTCGATCACGTGGAAGCCGTAGCCGCCGCTGTCGGCCACCCGGCAGTCCAGGAAGCTGCCCCGGCCGCCCGCCGACACGTAGAACCCGGCCTCGGAGGGGGAGTCGACGGTGCAGCGCTCGATGGTCGGGTCGGCGCCCTTGGTGACGATCACCCCGGTCTGCGTGCCGGTCAGGGTGCAGTTGTTGAGGGTGCCGCCGCTGCCGTGGTCGCGGAACCACGCCCCGGTCGCGGCGCCCCGGATGCGGCAGTCGTCGAGCTGCGCCGTCGCGCCGTCGCTCACCGACACCGCGGTGTTGCGGACCTGGTTCAGATCGCTGTCGACCACGTCCGCGCGCGAACCGCGGTCCAGCACGAACAGCGCGTCCGGCACGTCGTGCACCCGGCAGGAGTCCAGCACGGCCGTGGCGCCGTCGCTCACCCACACCGCCGGATAGTCACCGGTGCTGTCGAAGATCTCGCACTGGTTGGCGTCGACGCGCGTGCCCGGGTCCCAGACCGACAGGCCGTTGCGCCCGAACTGGCGCACCGTGGTGCGGGTCAGCGTCAGTACCGAACGCGACCGCAGGTCGACCGCGTTCTCCGGGATGTCGTGGATGCGGCAGTCCGCCAGCGTCAGCACGGCGTCCGTGTCGAGCGTGACGCCGTCCCCGGTGGTGCGGTGCACGTCGCAGTCGGTGAGGTGCGCGGTGGCGCGGCCGGTGACCTGCACACCGCTGCCCCGCACCTCGTAGACCTCGCAGCCCACCGCCTCCAGCGCGGAGTTCTCACCGGTCGCCGTGAGGCCCGAGCCCGAGGCGTGGTGCACCCGGCAGTGGTCGAGGCGCGGATGGGCGCCGCCGCGCACCGCGATGCCGGCCTGTCCGGCCGCCACGACCTCGCACTCCTCGAACACCCCGCCGCCGCCGTCGAGCACGGCGATGCCGATGCCCGCCGGATTGTCGACCGTGCAGCGCCGCACGGTCGGCCGCGCGCTGCCCCGCACCTCGATGCCCGCGGCGGACCGGGTGACGATCCGGACGTCCAGCAGCTCCGGGGTGCCCTCCTCCACCAGCAGCGCGGGCGCCGCCCCGTCCTGCCCCTCGACATGCAGGTCCTGGATGACGGCCGAGGACCGCACGGTCAGCGGCACGCCCTCGGTCGGGGCGATGCGCACCGAGCCGGGGGAGCCCTCCGGCCCGCGCAGCGTGACGGCCTGCTCGACGACGAGGTTCTCCCGGTAGGTTCCGGGAGCGACGGTGAGGACGTCACCGTCCGTCGCGGCCTCCAGGGCGGCGGCGAGCGTGGCGTACTCACCCGTGCGGCGCCGCCACCGCGATGTGCCGGTGTGCGTCACCTGGACCGTGCCCTGTGCCATGGCGTTGCTGCGCCCCCACCTCGTCGTACGCGGGATGTGCCGATCGGTTCGGCCGGTCCACCGTAGCGTGTGCGCAGGCGGTGGGTTGACCGGAGGCGGAAGGCCGTCGGCCGCCGGCGCCGGTCCTGCCCCGGTCCGGATCCGCCCTCTCCCGGGCCCGGTGCAGCGTCTGCGCCGGACCGTGTGCCGCGGCAGCGGCCCGCGCCCGCCCCGGACCAGCGCCCCGGCCGTCGGGGCCGCGCCGGGACCGACGAGGACCGGGTGTGCCGTCGCCCTGCCGGAATCGAGCGCCCCCGGCCTGTGCATGGCGTGAAACGCTCGCCCGGGAGGGCAGACGGCAACGCACCGGCGTCGGCGTGCGCGGTCCCCCCGGCTCTTGTCCCGCACAGCAGACCGCCGCACCGGCCGGCACGGGCACGGGCCGGCGGCGGCGCACACCGGCCGGCGACGAGCCGGGCCTCAGCCGACGACGCGGACCGGGTCGCCCACCCTGATCGTGCCCGGGGACAGCGGCACCAGGTTCTGTCCGAAGACGAGCCTGCCGTCGATGCTGCGGTGCCGGGCCAGCGTGTGCAGCGGCTCCTTGCCGCGCTGGGCGCTGGCCTGGTCCGTCGTGGTCACGACGCACCGCCCGGACACCTTCGCGACGCGGAAGCCGACCTCGCCCACGGACAGGCGCGACCAGCCGTCCTCCGCCCAGGCGCCGGTACCTGTCACGACCATGTTCGGCCGGAAGCGGTTCATGGGCAGCGGGCCCTCGGACGCGTGCTCACCGCGCGCGATCAGCGAGTTGAGAGCGTCGAGGGAGGCGGTGGTGGTGACGAGCAGCGGATAGCCGTCGGCGAACGACACGGTCTCGCCCGGCAGCGCGAACTCCGGGTCGACGGGCCGGCACACCGCCGGGTCGGCCATGTGCACCAGACGCACGGCGACGCCGAGGAACGCGCTGCACCAGGCGTGCACCGCCGGGTCCTCGGCCGGGACCGCCTCCACCTTGTCGCGGAAGATCTCCACGGCCACCGCCGGAGCCGTACGCGGCACGGCCACCGTCAGCGGCCGCGCACCCGGAGCGGACAGCAGGAGGCCGCCGCCGGGCAGAAGCTCGGCGGCGGCCGTCGCGAGCCGCGGTTGCTGACGTTGTGTGACGACCCTTCCCCCGTCGTCGACCAGCATCCAGCGCCGGTCTCCCGCCAGCCCCCAGGGCTCCACCACGGCCTGTCCCGGCGACATGCCACCGAACGCCTTGACCGGGTGGAGGTGTATCGACTGCAAGCGAGCATTCCCCATGAGGACATCGTGCCAGGCGGCACCGACAGCCCGGGGGAGGACTCAGTAACCGCGGTACTGCTGGCCGTTGTACGGGTCCTGGTACGGGGCCGGTGCCGGAGCGGGCCGGGGAGCCGCGGGGCGCATCGCCTCGTAACCGGTGGGGGCGGCGGGCCGGGGCGGCTGCGGCTGCGGTGCGGGGTAGCCCCGCGGGGCACCCGCCTGCTGCGGGATGTACGCCGCGGGCGCGTGCTGGAGCGGGGCCGGCTGCTGCGCCTGCGGATACCCGTAGGAGGGCTGGGACGGGGCCGCCGGGAGGGCGGGCAGCGCCGACGGCAGGGCGGGCAGATGGCTGCTCGGCATGTCGTAGGCGGCGGGGACCCGGATCGGGGCGATCTGCGGGGTGCCCCGCTCGGCCACGAGCGAGTCGTAGATCGGAGTGTCCGGGAAGGAGGCGGAGTAGTAGCCGCCGCCATAAGTGGAGCGGGGGGAGGTCATGGCACATAAGTTAAGCCCACGATGTGCTGATTGGGGAGACCGATAAGAGGGTTCTTTTGTGTGCCCGGGGTGACGGGGGATCCCCAATGCGAGCGAAATTGGCAAAAAGGGGCGGCCGAGCGGCTATTGATCGTGTAAAGGCCGAGTTCCGGGCGGGTTACCGACGGGTCCGGCTGTTCTGCGCCCAGGCTCCTCCCGGGCGGCCCCGGGGCGTGGAATAGGTTGTGCGGGCAGACTTCGGGACGAGCGGCCGGAACCGGCCGACACGGTGCCACGCGATGGGGGCGGACATGTCAATGCCGAAAGGATCAAACACTCCGGTGCCGACCGCGGCACTGCGGGTGGACGTCGGATGGCGTTCGGGACCGGGCGTGCCCGACGCGGACGCCTCGGCGCTGCTGCTGGTCGGCGGAAGAGTCCGCTCCGACGGCGACTTCGTCTTCTACAACCAGCCGGCGCACGCCTCCGGCGCGATCCGCCACGAGGGCAAGAAGAACTCCGGCGGCCTGATCACCGACACGCTCCTCGTCGACCTCGCGCGCGTGGAGCCCGCGATCGAGACCGTGATCCTCGCGGCATCCGCCGACGGCGGTTCCTTCGGGCAGGTCCCCGACCTGTACATCGAGGTCCGCGACGCCGCGCAGGGCACCGTCGTGGCCCGCTTCGACAGCACCGGCGCGAGCGTCGAAACGGCCTTCGTGCTCGGTGAGTTCTACCGCCGCCAGGGCGCCTGGAAGTTCCGCGCGGTCGGCCAGGGCTACGGCAGCGGACTGCAGGGCCTGGCCACCGACTACGGCATCACCGTGGACGAGCCGAAGCAGGCCGCGCCCGTGCCCGCCCCGCCCCTTCCGGCCGCCCCGCCGGTGACCGCGGCGCCGCCCGTCGCCGTGCCCCCGCCCCCGCCGTCGGCGCCCCCGGCCGCCCCGGTGCGGCTGACGAAGGTCACGCTCACCAAGGCCGCCCCGTCGGTGTCCCTGACCAAGCAGGGCGGCACCAGCGGCCAACTGCGCGTCAACCTCAACTGGCAGGTCCGCAAGCAGTTCTCCGGCTGGGCGAGCAAACTGGGCCGGCCCGTCGCCATGCACGACGACCTCGACCTCGACCTGTGCGCCCTGTTCGAGCTGAACGACGGCCGCAAGGGTGTCGTCCAGGCCCTCGGCAACGCCTTCGGCGCCCTGCACCAGCCGCCGTACATCCACCTCGACGGCGACGACCGCACCGGCGCCGTGGCGACCGGCGAGAACCTCACCGTCAACCTCGACCACAGCCGCGACTTCCGGCGCATCCTCGTCTTCGTGACCGTCTACGAGGGCGCCCGCTCCTTCGCCGACCTGAACGCCACGGTCACGCTCCAGCCGCAGCACGGCGCCCCGATCGACTTCGCGCTCGACGAGTGCACGGTCCCCTCGACGGTGTGCGCCCTCGCCCTGATCACCAATCAGGGCGGCGACCTGGTGGTGCAGCGAGAGTCGCGGTTCCTGGTGCCCGAGCGGGGCGTCAGCCCGCAGCGGACCGTCGACTACGCCTACGGCTGGGGCATGAACTGGACGCCGGGCCGCAAGTGACCCCGGGGCCCCGGCCCTCCTCGGCACTCGCCTCCACGCGCGCGTAGGTGCGGCCCTTCCAGGCCGCGCCGCGCCCCCGGTGGTGCCGGAGCGCCGAGTCCAGAGTCATCAGGAGATAGAGGGACGCGGTGAACGGCAGGAGGGGAGCGAGCCACAGGGGCTGACCGTAGTGGCGGAGCATCGGCAGGTACGTCCCGGTCATCACGAGCCACCCGAGCGCGCCCAGCAGCGTCCCCGCCCGGTCCGCGGTGGACGCGCCCAGGAGCGTCGCCACCGGCGGCACCAGGTACACCAGCGTCAGCCCGGCGACCGTCCCGGCCAGCAGGACGGGACGGTGCCGCAGTTGCGCGTACGCGCTGCGCGACACCATCCGCCACAGGTCGCGCAGCGCCGGGTACGGGCGCACGCTGTGCACGCGGTCGGCTAGGCCCAGCCAGACGCGCCCGCCGCTGTCCTTGACCGCTCGCGCGAGCGCCACGTCGTCGATGAGGGCGCCGCGGATGGCGTCCGGGATCCGTGCCCGCACGGCGGCGTCGGCCCGCAGCAGGACGCAGCCGCCCGCCGCGGCGGCCGTGCGCGTGCCCCCGGCGCCGACGCGGCGGAACGGATAGAGCTGCGCGAAGAAGTACACGAACGCCGGGACCACCAGCCGCTCCCACACGCTCTCAACCCGCAGCCGGGCCATCTGCGAGACGACGTCGAACCCGCCCGTACGGGCCGCCGCCACCAGCTCCCGCAGACTGTCCGGCGTGTGCGCGATGTCGGCGTCCGTGAGCAGCAGGTACTCCGGCGCACGCGCGCGTGCCAGGCCGACGCCGTGCCGCACCGCCCACAGCTTGCCCGTCCAGCCCGCGGCCGGCTCGCCCGGCGAGACCACGGTCAGCGGCAGACCGCCGTACCGCCGCGACAGCTCCCGGGCCAGCTCCCCGGTGCCGTCCGTACTGCCGTCGTCGACGAGGAAGACCTCCGCCGGACCCGGATAGTCCTGGGCGAGCAGCGACGGCAGGCTCAGCGGCAGCACTTCCGCCTCGTCGCGCGCGGGGACGACCACCCCCACCGGCGGCCACGTACCGGGCTCCCGCCGCGGCGGCAGCCGTACGTCCGTGCGCCAGAAGAAGCCCTGGCCGAGCAGTAGCCACAGCCAGGCGGTGAGGGATCCTGCGGCGGCCCACGCGATGACGCTCACGCCCGCAGTGTGCCGCACGGCACGGGACAAACACCGCTCATCGTCTATCGTGGCCGGGTGAAGATCGCGCTCATGGACTCCGGAATCGGTCTGCTCGCGGCCACCGCCGCGGTACGGCGTCTCCGCCCGGACGCCGATCTGGTGCTCTCCCTCGACCCCGACGGCATGCCCTGGGGGCCGAGGACTCCCGAGGACCTCACCGCTCGCGCGCTCGCCGTCGCCCAGGCCGCCGCGGCGCACCGGCCCGACGCCCTCGTCGTCGGCTGCAACACCGCGACCGTGCACGCCCTGACCGCGCTGCGCGCCCGTCTCGAACCCGGCGTCCCCGTCGTCGGCACCGTTCCCGCGATCAAACCGGCCGCCTCGGGCGGCGGGCCCGTCGCGATCTGGGCCACCCCCGCCACCACCGGCAGCCCGTACCAGAAGGGCCTCATCGAGGACTTCGCCGACGGCGTCCGCGTCATCGAGGTGCCCTGCTGGGGGCTTGCGGAGGCCGTCGAACGGGCGGACGAGGCGGCGATCGACGCCGCCGTGGCCGCCGCGGCCCGGCTGACACCCGACGACGTGACGACCGTCGTCCTCGGCTGCACCCACTACGAACTGGTCGCCGAGCGCATCCGCGCCGCCGTCCGGCATCCCGGCCTGCCGCCGCTCGTCCTGCACGGCTCGGCCGGAGCGGTCGCCGCGCAGGTACTGCGGCGGATCGGCGAGCCGCCGGCCCCGCCGCGCGCCGTCGGCCCCGGCACCCTGACGGTGCTGCTCAGCGGCCGCGAGGGCCCGCTGCCCGAGGCCGCGCTGGCGTACGCCGAGGGGCGGATGCTGCGGGCTGCCGCACCGACGGGCTGACGGGGGCGGAACCCGCGCCCTTCCGGCGCCGTCACCATCCGTGACGAGAGGCCCGCCCAGCGGATCGTTTGTACGCTCGACGCATGATGGACCACACCCACCGGGCGCTGCACCGGATGCACGGCCCGCACCCCGATGTATGGACCGGCCGGGCCACCAACCGGGCCCAGTGGCTGGCGGCACTCGCCGGAGCGGCCTGTCTCGCCCTCGGCGTCGATCTCGCCGTGGACTCCGCGTGGACCTCCGGCATCCTCCCGCTGACCATGGCGGTCGTCGGCTGCATAGCGGCCGGCCTTCTCGTCCTGTTCGGCACCCTGGCCTTCGTGCACGTCGCGCTGCGCGTCGACCAGGACTGTCTGGAGGTGCGCTGCGGCCACATCGGCCTGCCACGCCGCCGCATACCGCTCTCCCACGTGGCGGGCGCC
>DASTDN010000191.1:0-3710 GCA_035710365.1 Streptomyces sp.
TCGCTCCGGCCGAGACCACCGCGGTCTACGAGCCGCAGCCCCTGCCCGACGAAACCAGCCCCTACGGCATATACGGCGACACCGGCTACCCCCAGGCGGACCCGCAGCACACGGCGGCAGCCGCCCAGGGCGCCACCGACCAGAACTACGCCTACGGCTATACCGGCTACGACCAGAACTACGGCCACGACACCACCGGCCAGCAGCAGTACGCCGCCTACTCCGACCCGTACATCGGCACCCCCACCTACGGCGGCGCCCCGTACGACCCGGCGGCCTACGGCCAGCAGGAGTACGGGCAGCAGGATTACGGCCAGCAGGGGTACCCGCAGGACCAGTACGCCGCGGGCGGCTACGCCGGCGAGACCGCGGCCGGCGGCCTGTGGGTCCCGCAGCAGCGCAGCACCGAGGACCCCTACGGCGGGGAACTCCCGCCTGAGCAGCCCTACCCGTACCAGGGCGAGCAGCCGCCGTATCCGCAGCAGCCCACGCAGGGCAACGGCTACGACGAGCAGTACCGCTACTGAGCGGCGCCGCCCCGCGGACACCGCTGTCGCTCCCACCGCCCGGCACGTCACCCGCCGGCAGGAATGCGTCCCGGTCGCACGCCGTCCCGGGTGTCCCGCTCACTGCGAGCCGCGGAAGTCCGGTCCCTCCACGATCAGTCCCGCCACCAGCGCGCCCGACATGCCCGCGTGCGGCAGCCCGCCGCCCGGGTGGGACCAGCCGCCCACGCCGAACAGACCCGGTATGCGGGTGCTGTTCGACGGGTGCAGCAGCCGTCCGCCGGCCGCGGCCAGGGAGGGCGCGGGCACCGCACCGGCGTCCGCGCCCGTTTCGGCGGCGATGTCGCCGGGGGTGCGTGTCCCGCGCCAGACGATCCGCTCGCGCAGCCCGGGCACGGCCCGCTCGGCGGCGGTGACCATCTGCTCGGCGCAGGGCTCGAAGTCCTCGGAGCGGCGGGCCGCTCCGGTCCGGCCGTCCGAGCCGTGCCGCGCGGGCACGGCCGCCGTCAGGGTGATCGCCTCGTGACCGGCGTCGGGAACCAGCGCGGGGTCGTCGGGCCGCAGCACCGTCACGGTGGGGGCCACGGCGGGCCCGGGCGGTGTGCCGAACAGCGCGTCCAGTTCCGCTTCCCGGTCGGCCGGGTGCACCACCGTGCGGTGCGCCGCTCCCCGGGGGCGTGTCCCGCGCAGTGCCAGCAGGACCGTCAGCCGGCTCGTCGCCCCCCGCTGCGGCGGGACGTCGCCGTCGCCGCGCACCGCCGCCTGCCCGGTGAGGCGGCCCAGCACGTCCGGAGCGACCCCGGCGACCACGACATCGGCCTCCGCCACCTCCCGGCCCGCCAGTTCCACGCCCGCCGCCCGGCCGTCCTTCTCCACGACCGCGGTCACCTCGGCGCCGAAACGGAACTCCACCCGGCGCGCCAGGCACCGCTCGTGCAGAGCGCGGGCCAGCTCCCGCAGACCGCCGCGGACGTACCACATGCCGAAGGCGTGCTCCATGTACGGCAGCACGGCCGCGCTCGCCGGGGCGATGCGGGGATCCAGCCCGTGGGCGAGGGCGTGGCTCTCCAGCAGGGCGGTCAGCCGCGCGTCGCGCAGCTCCCAGGCCCCGACCTCGGCGAGCGTGCCGGCCCGTCGGGTGCGCAGCAGCCGCTTGTGCGGGACCGCCGGATACGGTTCACGCCCGGCCAGCACCTGCCAGTCGGGCCACAGAGGCTCCTCCAGCAGGGGGCGGCGGGTACGGTCCCAGGCCTCGCGGGCCCGCACCAGGAAGTCGCCCCAGCGGCGCCCGGCGTCCTCGCCGAGGGCTTCACCGAGGGCGGCGACGACGCCCGCGCGTGAGGCGTTCGGCAGCAGGACCTCGGTGCCGTCCGCGAAGACGTGCCGTGACGACGGGTCGACCTGCACCAGGTCGACGCAGTCCTCCAGCGGCTCCTTGCCGGTCTTGACGAACAGGTCGCGCCAGACGGCGGGCAGCGGCAGCAGCCCCGGCCCCGTGTCGAAGGAGAAGCCGTCCCGTGTCACGCGGCGCAGGGCTCCGCCGTACGTGTCCGTGCGTTCGTACACCGTCACCCGGTGGCCCGCGACGGCCAGCCGGGCGGCGGCAGCCATCGCGCCCGTCCCGGCGCCGATCACCGCAATCCGTGCCATGCCCGCGACCTTATCCGCCCCCACTGTCACTCACTCCGCCGCGCCCCTGTGAGCAGGGCCTTTCCGCTTCTCGTGGGTCAGGACCCGGCCGGGGGAGCACCCGCGCCGAGGTGACCGGCACCGGGGGCGGCGCGGGCGCCTGCGGCGGGCCGCGCGGAGCGCTGAGTACGCGTACCCAGAGCGGCAGATGAGTACGTGCACGGATGGGTGGCCCTCCGCTCGGAAGAGAGAGTGGAGGCACGGAGAAGGGGCGCGGCACCGGCACCGGCGACACGGGGCGCCGGAACGGCGCCGCCCTCGATCCGCTCCTCCCGCCGGCCGCGGCCGACGGGGGCGAGAGCGGGGGACGGGGGACGACCGGAACGGGGTGCACGGGGGAACCGCACGGGGGAACACGGGGGAGCAGGGGAAGCGCCGGTCGGGCGGCGGCCCGCGGGGGACCGCGGCCGAGCCGGACCGGCGCTTTCCGCGCGCGACGCGGCGCCCCGGCCGCCACGGGCCACTTCGTCCGTCTCCGTTCGCTCCGCCGCGCGTGCTCCGCCGTGGTGTTCAGCCTCTGCCGCTCACCCGGCCCTGCAGCAGGCGGGACAACGCCGCGTGCACGTCGTCCAGGGAACGCTCCGGCTGGAACGACTTCCAGTCGAGCGCGGCCACCAGGACCATGCCGACCAGTGCGGCCGCCGTCAGCGGCACGTCGATCTCCTCGCTGAACTCGCCGCCCGCGACGCCCTCCCGCAGGACGCCCTCGACGACCGCGACGGCCTGCTGACGGACCACCAGGAGGGTGGACTGCCAGGCGCGATTGGTGCGCCACAGCTCCGCCACGTACAACTGCGTGAAGGCCGGGTAGCGGTCGATGAAGACGAGGCCCGCGCGGATCATCGCGTCCAGGGCGTCGACCCTGCTGCCGCCCGCGTGCGCGGTGTGCTCCGCCGCCTCCCGCAGGGACGCGGTCAGGAGCCCGACGCCGTGCCGCAGCAGTTCCTCGAACAGGACGGACTTGCTCGCGAAGTTGTAGTAGACGGTGCCCTTCGCGACTCCGGCCCGCTCGGCGATCTCGTCCACCGTGGTGGCGGAGAACCCCTGCTCGGCGATGAGCGTGACGGCCGCCTCGTAGAGCCTCTGCCTTGTGGTCTCGCGGCGGGTTCTGCCGCCCGACGTGGCGCTGCTGCTTTCCATGCCCCCGATTCTCACAGCAACGGGCCCCTGCCCGGGGCCATCCAGCGCGGTCCCGGGCGCGCGCCCGGGACCGGTGGCGGGCCGGGTCACAGGGTCAGCTCCGGGTGCAGCCGGTCCAGCGTCCATACCTGGCGCCGGCGCGCGGTCAGGGCGGTCAGCGCGAGCGCGCCCACCGTGAACGCCGTCAGCACCGCGCACGCCTCCCACACCGGCCCCAGCCCGCCGCCCGTGATGAGCCTGCGCAGCGCGTCCACGACATGGCTCATCGGCAGGAAGGGATGCAGCGCGTTGAAGAAGCCGGGGCTGGTCTGCACGGGGTACGTGCCGCCCGCCGACGTGAGCTGGAGCATCAGCGCCGCGAGGACGAGGATGCGG
>DASTDN010000192.1:0-15343 GCA_035710365.1 Streptomyces sp.
ATCTCGCCCGCCGACGGTGTGGTGCAGAGCATCATGCCGTGGAAGGACGGCCGCACCCGCGTCGCCATCTTCATGAGCCCGCTGAACGTCCACGTCAACCGCGCGCCGCTGGCCGGCACGGTGACGTCCGTCGAGCACGTCCCCGGCGGCTTCGTCCCCGCTTTCAACAAGGAGAGCGAGAACAACGAGCGCGTGGTCTGGCACTTCGACACCGAGCTCGGTGACATCGAGATGATCCAGATCGCCGGCGCGGTGGCCCGCCGCATCGTGCCGTACGTCCCGCAGGGCACGAAGGTCGAACAGGGTGAGCGGATCGGCTTGATCCGCTTCGGCTCGCGCGTCGACCTGTACCTCCCGGAAGGCGTGGAGGTGGCAGTCGAGGTCGGTCAGAAGACCGTGGCTGGGGTGACTCGCATTGACCGTGATTGATCCCGATACCAAGTCCGGCTGGGTGCCGGACCCCGACGAGGTCGACGAAGAAGAGGAGATGCCCCTCTCTCTTCGTCTGTCGATAGCGGACACGCTGACTCTCGGCAACGCCACATGCGGCTTCATGGCGGTGTACTTCACCACCACCGGCATCCTGATCCCGCACCTCACGGGCAGCCAGGAGTCCGGGATGGCCCGCCACAGCGCGGCCACCGCGGTCATCCTGATGCTGTGCGCCGCGGTCTTCGACCTGTTCGACGGCCTGGTGGCGCGCAAGCTGCGCTCCTCCCCCATGGGCGCCGAGCTGGACAACCTCTCCGACCTGATCAGCTTCGGCCTGGCCCCGGCGTACTTCGTCCTGGTCTACGGCATGGTCGCCGACGACGCGCACCAGCGGGTGGCGGCGGTCGGCGCGATCGTGGTGCTGCTGGCGGTGGTGCTGAGGCTTGCGCGGTTCTCCTGCGTGACGGTGAAGGACGGCACCTTCCAGGGCATGCCGTCGCCGTTCGGCGCGCTGACGGTCGTCTCGATCGTGCTGCTGGAGCTGCCCTTCGTGGCGACGCTGCTGGCCATCCTCGGGACGGCATGGCTGATGGTGAGCCGCGTGGAGTACCCGAAGCCGCGCGGCCGGCTCGCCGGGGCGATGCTGTCGTGGATCGTGCTGTCGATGGGGCTGCTGGCGGCGTGGGCGTTCGACGCCCCGAGCGGTCAGCTTCTGCTGCAGACCGGGTGCGCGCTGCAACTGGTCATGGGCGCGGTGATCCCGCTGTTCGCGACGGCCCGCAGGGTGAACAACTTCCGCGACAACCGGCGCGAGGCACGGGCGGCGCAGTTGCCGTAGCGGTGCCCAGGTTTTGGCTGGGGGTGAGGCCCCGGACCCGATGACGGGTCCGGGGCCTCACCCTTTCGCTGTCTTCTGTCTGCCGCCGTCCGGTTCCCCGCCGGGGAGTACCCGGTCGCGGCAGGGCCCGGCTCAGGCGAGGAGGTCGCGGGCGATGCCCTCCGCGACCCGCTCCAGGATCGGCCCGGCGTCCGCGATGCACGTCCCGACGTCCGGCTCGACGTCCGTCAAGGCGTACGCGCGCCGGATCCCGGCCCGCTCCAGCGCCGCGGGCGACAGCGCCAGCCGGCCGCAGACGGCCACCACGTCCTTGCCCGCCGCGCGGGCCGCCGCCGCGACGCCCGCCGGGGCCTTGCCGTGCAGGGTCTGCTCGTCCAGGGACCCCTCGCCGGTGATCACCAGATCGGCGTCCGCCAGCGCGGGCGCGAAGCCCAGCACGTCCAGCATCACCTCGATGCCGGGCCGGAACCGCGCCCCGACCAGCAGCGCGCCGTAGCCGAGCCCGCCCGCGGCGCCCGCGCCGGGCGAGGCCGCGTACGTGGCGGCCCGCGGGCCGACCGCCGTGTGAAGGACCTCGGCGTAGTGGACGAGGGCCGCGTCGAGCGCGGCCACGTCCTCCGCGCGGGCGCCCTTCTGCGGCCCGTACACCGCCGGGGCGCCCTCCGGGCCGGTCAGCGGGTTGTCGACGTCGCTCGCCAGGACGAGCGTCACGTCCGCGAGGCGCGGGTCGAGGCCGGTGAGGTCGGCCGAGGCCAGCTCGGCGAGTCCGCCGCCGCCGGGCGGGACGGGCTCGCCGCCCGCGGTGTGCAGACGGGCACCCAGCGCGGCGAGCATTCCGGCTCCGCCGTCGGTGGTGGCGCTGCCGCCGACGCCGAACACGACGGTCCGGGCCCCGGCGTCGAGCGCGGCACGCAGCAGTTCGCCGCTGCCGTACGTGGAGGCCGTGAGGGGGGCGAAGACTCCGGCCGGCAGGCGCTGGAGCCCACTGGCCTCGGCCATCTCGACGACGGCGGTGCCGCCGCGCAGCGCGAAGGCGGCGGTGACCTCGTCGCCGAGAGGGCCCCTGACGCGTACCTCGCGCCGCTCGAAGCCGGCCGCGACCGAGGCGGCCACCGTTCCGTCGCCGCCGTCGGCCACGGGCAGCGCGGCCACCGCGAGGTCCGGCACGACCCGGCGCAGCCCGGCCGTGACCCGCCCGGCGACCTCCACGGCCGTCAGCGAGCCCTTGAACTTGTCCGCGGCGACGAGCACCCGCCGGGCCGCCCGGCCCGTCACGGTGTGCGTCCCTGCAGCGTCCGCCACTCGTCTTCCCCTTGCTGTCCGGGCCGCGTGCTCCGGGTGCGCCCCGCGGCCTGTCGCGCCGCTGCGACCCTAACGGGAGGGCGTGTCGGGGGCCCGCCCGGCCCCCGGGCCCGGCCGGGCCCGCCGACACGCGGACGTACCGCGTCCACCTGCGGCTTGTCGGCATTCTCCGCGGGGGCGGGGGCCGGTCGTTACGCTTCCCGGGTGACCACGAGTGAGGATTACGCCGCGTACATCGCGTCCCTGCCCCGCGTGCTGGCCGCGGCCGCCACGTTGTTCCGTGACGCCGAGGGGCGGGTGCTGCTCGTCGAGCCCAACTACCGGGAGGGGTGGGCGCTGCCGGGCGGGACCGTCGAGTCGGACGGCGACGAGAGCCCGCGCGAGGGCGCCCGGCGCGAGACGGCCGAGGAGATCGGGCTGGACCGGGAGCCGGGACGGCTGCTCGCGGTCGACTGGGTGCCCGGTCCGGGCCGGCCGCCACTGGTGGCGTACCTGTACGACGGCGGGGTGCTCGGCGAGGACGACCTCAAGGCGATCCGGCTGCAGGAGGAAGAGCTGCTGTCCTGGCGCCTCGTGCCGCGCGGGGAACTCGCCGCCCATCTGCCGGGTGCGCTCGGACGCCGGGTGCTGGCGGCACTGGACGTCGTGGAGACGGCGGCGGGCACGGTCGAGCTGGAGAACGGCCGGCCGGCCGGGGCGTGAGGGTTCCGCCGCGAGGTGGCCCGCCTTCGGCGGGCCCGAGTCCGGCGTTCGGGTCGCGCGGTACCTCGCCGCGCTCCGCGGCGCGGGCCTCGGGTGCGGTGGCCCGGGAGCCCGTGGTGCGGGGCGGCGCCGGATGCGGTCGCGGACGGCGAGCACGGCGCCCTGGCCGGCGACGCCCGACACCCGCGAGGGGCGCGGTCCGACGACACCCGACCGGCGAGGCCGCGGCCCAGCGACGCCCGACCCGCGGGGGCCGTGGTCCCACGACGCCCGACCCGCGGGGGCCGCGGCCCGACGACGAGTGCGGCGTCCGGTGGCACGGTGACCACTGCCGTCGTCCGGCGTTGGGCGTCGGCACCGCACGCGTCGGCGTCTCGGCTGGCCGTGCGCGGACCGGTCCGTGGGGCTCAGAAGAGCCCCGCCCCCCGTTCGAAGTCCAGCAGGCGGCGCTTGCGGGCGAGGCCGCCGCCGTAGCCGGTGAGGCTGCCGTCTGCGCCGATGACGCGGTGGCAGGGGACGACGACGCCGATGGGGTTGCGGCCGTTGGCCAGGCCCACGGCCCGGGAGGCCTTGGGGCTGCCGAGGAGCTCGGCGAGTTCGCCGTAGGTGCGGGTCTCGCCGTAGGGGATGCGGCGCAGTTCGTCCCAGACCCGGCGCTGGAAGGGGGTGCCGTTCAGGCGGAGGTCGAGGGTGAACTCCGTCAGGTCGCCCGCGAAGTACGCCTCCAGTTGGTCCTGTGCCTCGGCGAAGGGGGTGTCGTCGCGTACGCCGAAGGTCTCCTCGGCGGGGCGGTGACGCTGGGCCACCATGTAGAGGCCGCAGAGGGTGCCGTCCTCGGCGACGAGGGTGAGCGGGCCGTACGGGCTGTCGACCACGGTGTGCTGTCGGTGCTGTGGCATGACGTCCTTATACCGGGAGGAAGTTGATCGGGTGGCTGCCGGTCGCCCACAGGTACTGCACCGCGTACGCCCGCCAGGGACGCCAGGCCGCCGCGCGGGCGGTGAGCGCGGCGGGGGTCGCGGGCAGGCCCAGCTCGTGTGCGGCGCGGCGGACGCCGAGGTCGGTGGGGAGGAAGGCGTCGGGGTCGCCGAGGGCGCGCATCGCGACGACGTCGGCGGTCCAGGGGCCGAAACCGGGCAGGGCGAGGAGTTCGGCGCGGGCCCGCGGCCAGTCGCTCTCGACGCCCAGGTGCAGTGAGCCGTCGGCGAGCCGGCCGACGAGGGTGGTGAGAGTCGCGCGGCGGGTGCGGGGCATCGCCAGGGTCCCGGGGTCCACGGCCGCCAGCGCCCCGGCCGGCGGAAAGAGGTGGGTGAGGCCGCCCTCGGGGTCCTCGACGGGTTCGCCGTACGCGGTGACCAGACGGGCGGCGTGGGTGCGGGCGGCGGCCGTGGACACCTGCTGGCCGAGCACCGCCCGCACGGCGAACTCCGCCTCGTCCACCGTGCGCGGCACCCGCCGCCCCGGCGCCTTGTCCACCAGCGGGGCCAGTACCGGGTCGGTGCGCAGTTGGCCGTCGATCGCCTCGGGGTCGGCGTCGAGGTCCAGCATGCGGCGGCAGCGGCTGATGGCGACGGGCAGGTCCCGCAGATCGGTGAGGATGAGGCGGCAGGCGATGTGGTCCGGCCGCGGGGCGAGGGCGACGATGCCGTGGCCGTACGGCAGGCGCAGTGTGCGCCGGTAGGCGCCGTCGCGCCACTCCTCCACGCCCGGTACGGCGGTTGCGGCGAGGTGGCCGAAGAGGTTGTCGGGGTTGAGCGGGGCGCGGAACGGCAGGCGCAGCGACAGGGCGCCGGGGGCTCTGCCGGGCGCTTTCGGGGCGCGGCCGCGCAGTTCGGTCGGGGCGAGCGCGAAGACCTCCCGGACGGTGTCGTTGAAGGCCCGGATGGAGGCGAAGCCGGCGGCGAACGCGATCTGCGCCATGGGCAGGCCGGTCGTCTCGATGAGGAGCCGGGCGGTCTGCGCGCGCTGGGCGCGGGCCAGGGCGAGCGGGCCCGCGCCCAGCTCGGCGAGGAGCTGGCGTTCGACCTGGCGGGTGCTGTAGCCGAGGCGGGCGGCGAGGCCGGGCACGCCCTCGCGGTCGACCACGCCGTCGGCGATCAGCCGCATGGCGCGGGCCACGAGGTCGGCGCGCCGGTTCCACTCCGGGGAGCCGGGGCTGGTGTCGGGGCGGCAGCGTTTGCACGCCCGGAAACCGGCCTGCTGGCAGGCCGCCGCGCTCGGGTAGAACGTCATGTTCTCCGGCTTGGGCGGCACGACCGGGCAACTGGGACGGCAGTAGATGCGGGTGGTCAGGACGGCCGTGAAGAACCAGCCGTCGAACCGTGCGTCCTTCGAGCGCACGGCACGCACGCAGCGCTCGGTGTCGGTGTGCATCGCCTTCTGCATACGCCCAGTCTCGGCGAGCGGCGGGCCGGGGGCTGGCGGGAATCCGACATCGCGGTCGGCCGGACGGCGTCGCCCCGGACGGCGTCGCCGCGGACGGCGTGCCGCGGACGGGCTCATGCCCGCGGCCCGGTGCCCCCCGAACGGCCCGCGCGGCGTTCCGCCCGGGACATGCCTCTCCGTTGTTTCAGGGGACCTACGTGATTTCAGGAGTCCCCACGCAAGACGTGCACTCGCCAATTCAGGAATGAATCATTTCCCGGCCGCGTCATCCACGGAGAACTCACCGGCGCGTCATGATGTGACCACTCACCGGGTTCATACAATATGAATTACTTTCCGCCACTCACTTCTTCCGCAGGTGAGACGGCCTTCTGACGCCGCTCCGAATTAAACCCAAAGCATCGAACAAAGCCCCTTTCCCTCTCTTTCCTGACACCTTCCTGTCGCGTCCCAGAGGCAGGGTTGTCAGCGTCGCCACGCCCTTGGACCATGGATTTCCATTGATTTGGACACGACATTCGGAGGCACTCGGGCTTCCGTCTCCCGCGACGGACGGGTGCCGACCGCGACCCGGTCGTTGGACGGCTCCTGAAGGAGGGCGTGTGATCGGACAGTTACGGTTGCCGGGGGTGGGCGACGCGTGATCCGGCGTCTGCGGCTGTACACGGCCACGGTGCCCATGGCCACGGCCTTCGACCACGCCACCCGCTCCCGGCGCAGTGCCGAGTCCGTCCTCGTCGAGGTGGAGCTGGACGGCGGTGCGCGCGGCTGGGGCGAGGGAGCGCCCCGCGGCTACGTCACCGGGGAGACCCTGCACGGAGCCGCGCGGGCGGTACGGGCCAGCGACCCGTCGGAGCCGGCCGCGCGCGTCGACTGGCGTACGTTCGACGGCGCCGTCGCCTCGATCGCGCGGCTGCCGCTACCCCGGCTGGTCGACGGCCCGTCCGCCGCGACGGCCGTCGAGATCGCCCTGCTCGACGCGGTGTGCCGGCGCTTCGGCCGGCCGCTGGCCGACGTGCTGCCGGTCCTCGACCCGCCCGCACGGGTCCTACGGCGGGAGCCGGTGTCCGTGAGTTGCGTGATCCACCTCTCGCAGGGCGTCGCCGCCGTACTGAGCGCGCTGCCGCCCGGGGCGGTGGCGGCGCTGCGGCACGTGAAGATCAAGGTGGCCGACCCGGTCGACGCGGTGAAACGACTCGTCAGGGCGAGGAACCTGCTCCCCGAGCACACCCGGATCTCCCTTGACGCCAACGGCGCGTGGACCGTCGAGGAGGCCGAGGCCGTCGCGGGCGAACTGGACGGCATCGCCTGGCTGGAGGAGCCCCTCGCGCCCCGGTCCTGGCCGGAGCTGGCCCGGCTGCGGCACACCACCGGGCTGCCCCTGATGCTCGACGCGTCCTGCACCCGGCCCGGCGACCTGCACACCGCCGCGCGAACGGGCACGGCCACCCACATCAACGTACGCCTGTCGAAGTGCGGCGGCTTCCTGGCCGCGGCCCGGCTCGCGCTGCGGGCGGACGCGCTGGGGCTCGGCTGTCAGCTCGGGGTGCACGTCGCCGAGGTGGGGCCGCTGTGGGCGGCGGGCCGGGCCCTGGCCACGTCCTGGGGGCTGTGGCGGGCGGTCGAGCCGGGCCGGTGCGACGAGTGGTTCCCCGAGCCGCTGACCCGGCCGGCCTTCGCGGTGGACCGCCTGCGGCACCGGGTCGGGCCGCTCCCCGGGCCGGGCACGGGCATCGAACCGACCGGCGAGCTGTTGCGGCACGCCCGCTGCCTGGCCACCTGGCGTCCCGGCCGCGGCTGGCGGAGCACGTGAGACGCGGCGCGGGCGGTACGAGGAGCAGGGCAGCGGCGCGGCGAACGCCTCGTGGGCCGGTCGGCGAAGAGGACGAACCCGGCCTCCTCGGCCGGCGCCCGGGTCGTGCGTACCGTCCGCACGGCGATGCGGGCCGCGTCGTCCCCCGGCCGGCGGTGAACGCCCGTGGAGACCGCGGGGAAGGCGGCGTCAGGTCCGGCGCAGGCGGCGCCAGACCGCCTTCGCCGCGTTGTGGCCGGACATGCCGTGCACACCCGGGCCCGGCGGAGTGGCCGAGGAGCAGATGAAGACCGCCGGGTGGGGCGTGGTGTAGGGGAACAGGGACAGCCTGGGGCGGAGCATGATCTGCAGTCCGGCGACCGCGCCGGAGGCGATGTCGCCGCCGACGTAGTTGGCGTTGCGGGCGGCCATCTCGGGCGGGCCCGCCGTGGCGCGGGCGAGGACCCGGTCGCGGAAGCCCGGGGCGAAGCGTTCCAGCTGGCGTTCCACCGCGTCGGTCAGGTCTCCGGTCCAGCCGTTGGGGACGTGGCCGTACGCCCAGAACACCTGCTTGCCCTCCGGGGCGCGGCCGGGGTCGGCGGTTCCGGGCTGCACGGTGATGAGGAACGGCGCGTCGGGGGCGCGGCCCTCGCGGGAGGCGGCGCGCAGGGCGGCGCCGATCTCCGCGCTGTTCGCGCCGATCTGCACGGTGCCGGCCGAGCGGGCCTCCGGCGCGGTCCACGGCACGGGGCCGTCCAGCGCGTAGTCGATCTTGAAGACGCCGGGTCCGTACCGGTAGCGGTCGTAGTAGCCGCCGAGGCCCGCGATGCGGGCGAGGGCGGTGGGTGAGGTGTCGAAGACGTACGCGCGGGCGGGCGGCAGGTCGTCGAGGCGCTTGACCTCGTAGTCCGTGTGGACGGCGCCGCCGAGGTCCTCGAGGTACGCGGCGAGGGCGTCCGAGAGGGACTGGGAGCCGCCGCGGGCCACGGGCCAGCCGCGGGCGTGCGCCGCGAGGGCGAAGACGAGGCCGACGGCGCCGGTCGCGAGGCCGCCGAGCGGGGCCATGACGTGCGCGACGAGTCCGGCGAACAGCGTCTTCGCCCGCTCGTCGCGGAAGCGGCGCATCAGCCACGTCGACGGGGGCAGCCCGGCGAGTCCGAAGCGGGCGAGGGTGACCGGGTCGCGGGGCAGGGCGGTGAGCGGCAGCGACATGAAGTCGCGGGCCAGGGTGTCCCACTTGGTGAGGAAGGGCGCGACGAGCCTGCGGTAGGTGCCCGCGTCGCGCGGGCCGAAGGAGGCCGCGGTCTCGCCGACCGACCGGGCCAGGACGGCGGCGGTGCCGTCCGGGAAGGGGTGGGCCATGGGCAGCGGTGCGTGCAGCCACCGCAGGCCGTAGCGCTCCAGGGGCATGGCGCGGAAGGCGGGTGAGTTGATGCCGAGGGGGTGCGCGGCGGAACACGGGTCGTGCCGGAAGCCCGGCAGGGTGAGTTCCTCGGTGCGGGCTCCCCCGCCGACGGTGTCCCGCGCCTCGAAGACGGCGACGGAGAAGCCCCGGCGGGCCAGCTCCACGGCAGCGGTCAGTCCGTTCGGCCCGGCACCCACCACGACCGCATCGAGCATCGACGGCACCTTCGGACTCCTTCGTCAGCCGATGGCCACTCGGGATCAGGATAGGCCCGGCCGGCGGCGGGGACGGGGCGGGGTTCCGGCAGGCGGACGCCGCGTCCCCGGTCCCGGGGCCGCACCCGGCCGGAGAGGTCCGGGACGAAAGGCCGCCGCCCCGGAGCGGGAACGGCGGATCGCCGGAGGCCGGGGGCCTCCGGCGATCCGCCGGCGGTCGGCGGTGTGCCGCGCCGGGGCTACACGGGAACCGCGTGGGGGAAGGTGAAGAAGCCGTGCGGGTCGTACTTCCGCTTCACCGCGCTGAGCCGGCGCAGGTTGGGGCCGTAGTAGGAGCGCGCGTAGTCGGGCAGCTCGGTGTCGGGGAAGTTCACGTAGGAACGCCCGTTGGAGTACGGGTCGATGACGTCGAACAGGTTGTTCACCCAGCTCTGGGCGGCCGCCTTCTCCTCGGCGGGCGGGTTGGAGGAGGTGAATTTGACCATGAGCGTCGCGCTGTACAGCGAGTCGCGGTGCGGCCACGCCGTGGCGCCGACCGACGGGAGGTTGGCGTTCTTGCCCAGACCGAGCAGGCTGATCACCCGTTCCTGGCCCGCGCGGCGGTCCGCGTCGAAGGCGGCGAGCATGCGGTCCACGCCGGTCTGCGGAAGCACCCGGCTGAACATCCGCCCGCGGTTCTTCACCCAGCCCTGCCGGGGCAGCGTGGCCCCGGGGGCGCTGCCGGCGGTGTGGCAGGCTTCGGCCGTCCCGCCCTCGCAGCCGAACACCCGCATCATCGCCCGCTGGTACGTCATCTCCTCCACGGCGCGGGTGGCGGGCGCGGTGCCCACCAGCGAGGTGAGCAGGCCCAGTTCGGCCTCCAGGTCCTCCACCGTGCCGAAGTGCACACCCGTGACGATGATGGTCGGAAGCTCCCCGGCCCTGGCGTCGCCGAGGTGCACGACTCCGTCGCAGGCCAGGTCGGCGGAGGCCTCCTTCGACCACTCCAGGTAGCCCGAGACGGCCCGCTGGGCGTGGTCCCACGTCCACGTCAGCGTGTAGTGGACGACGCGCCTGACCACGGTGGGCGCCATCCGGAAGTCCGTCACCACGCCGAAGTTGCCGCCACCGCCGCCGCGCAGCGCCCACAGCAGGTCGGAGTTGCGGTCCTCGGAGGCCGTGACGACACGGCCGTCCGCCAGCACCACCTCGGCCGAGAGCAGGCGGTCGCTGACGGGTCCCGACCGACGGTACTGCCAGCCGGTCCCGCCGCCGGTGACGAAGCCGCCGGGGGAGACCGTCGCGCAGAAGCCGGCCGGGACGTTGACGCCGTACGGGCTCAGCCGCTGCAGGGCGTCCACGGCCTGGACGCCGGGGCCGAGGCTGACCCGGCCGTGGCCGGCCCGCACGTGGTTGAGCCGGGTGAGGTTGATGACCAGGCCCTCGGTGGTCGACCAGCCGCCGTAGCTGTGGCCACCGCTGCGCACCGCGGTGTGCAGGGAATGGTCCTGGGCGAACCGCATCGAGACGGCGATGTCCCGGGGGGTCTCGGCGTACACCACGGCCTGCGGGCGGATGTCGTCGAACTGGGCGTTGGGCAGCAGCCGGGCGCGGTCGTAGTCGGCGTCGCCGGGGAGCACCAGGTCGCCCCGGAGCGCGCGGTTCAGCCGCGACCACGGCACGGAGCTGTTGCGGCGCCGGTGCGGACGGGCCTCGGCGGCGCCGGTGCCGGCGGCGGTCGCGCCGGCGACGGTCAGGCCCGCTCCGGCGGCGAGCAGGGTCCTACGCTCGATCATGTTCCGGTCCTTTGCTGGTTACGGCACGTGGTGTGCGTGTGTGCTGTCCCTGCGGGAGTCGTCCAGGGGTCTGGCCTGCGCACGCCACAGCTCCTGCCACAGCGGTGCACGCCCGGCGGGCGCCGCCCGGCGCCCGGTGCCGACCCACTCCGTCACCGGGCGGACGCCGTGCAGCGCGTTGACCAGCCAGACCTCCCGGTCGTACAGGTCGTCGAGGGTGGCTTCGGCGCGGCGCACCACGACGCCGCGGTCCCGGGCCAGCCCCGTGACGACGGCGCTGGTGACGCCGGGCAGCAGCCGGGCCCCGGCGTCCGGCAGGCACAGGTCGGGCCCGTCCCACCACAGCAGGCTGGCCGTGGCGGACTCCGTGACCTGCCCCCGCCCGGTGGTGAACAGTGCCTCGTCCGCACCGGCCTCACGGGCCTGCGCCCGCACCTGGGCGAGGCGCCCGATGTCCGGCCCCTTGCACCAGGGCTGGGTGCGCGGATCGGCGTACGGCCAGGGCAGGACCCGTACGGAGGTGCCGAGTTCCGGGGCCGGGCGCACGTTCAGGGCGAGGGTGCCGTCGGCGTGCAGTTCCACGCGCGGGAACCACGCTCCGGTGCGGGGGAGTTCGCGGACGGCGTCGTGCCAGAACCGCCGCACGACGGGCCGTTCCAGGCCCTTGCGAGCGCAGGAGCCGGCGAACCTCTCCTCGTGACGGCCGAGCGCGCGCGCCCGGCCGTCCTCCACCAGCCAGGAGTCGGCCACCAGGAGGTCGCCCGCCGGGGCGGTGCCCGGGGCGAAACCCCGGGCACCGTCCCAGGCGAGCCACCCTGCGACGGGGTCGGCGCTCATCGGGTCAGTACCGTCCCTTGGTGTTGGTCGGCGCGCCGGTGCGGGGCCCGTACGGCGCGCGTTCGAGCCACTCGCCGCAGGACGGCACCAGCGGTGACAGTGCCGCGCCCGCGGCCTGCTTCAGCCGGGTCAGCCTGCTGCTCGGCCGCAGGTGGGCGAGGGCCGTGCGGGCGGCCTCGCTGTTGAACACGGCGGCCTGCCGGCGCTCCGTGGCGAACTGGCGCACCGCGCCCACCCGCTGGTCCGGCTGCGCGAGCGCCCGCGCCACCGCGTCGGCCGCGGCGGCCGAGTCGGCGATGCCGCTGTTCATGCCCCGCGCCCCGAAGGGCGGGAACAGGTGGGACGCCTCGCCGACCAGCAGCACCCGGTGGCACGGGTCGGTGAAGTCGGCGGCCACCACGTGCAGGAAGCGGTACTTGGAGACCCACAGCAGCCGGTCGGCGTACTTCTCGCCCACCACCGCGGCCACCCAGCGGGCCGCCGCCTTCTCGTCGGCCCACTCCTCCGGCGCGTCGCCGTCCTTGCACTGCAGGTCGAGCTGGAAGCCGCCGGCGAACGGCACGCGCATCACGCTGCGGCCGCCGAGGGCGGGGTGCTCGTAGACGAACACCCGCTCCAGCGGCATCGGGTCGTCGGGGTCCTCCTCGATGTCGACGACCACGTGGAAGGCCTCGGAGCGCTCGCCCTCCATCTCGATGCCCTGGGAGCGCCGCACCCGGGACCGCGCGCCGTCCGCCCCGATGACGTACTCGGCCTCCCACACCGCGCCCTTGCCGGTGGTGAGCCGGGTGATGTCGGGGCCGCTCTCGACGCTCGTGACCTCGGAGTCCCAGCGGAAGTCGACGCCCGCCTCGACGCAGGCGGCCATCAGGTGCCGTTCCGTCTCGATCTGCCGCAGGCTGGTGAACGGCGGGATGAAACCGTCCTGGTGCGGCCGCGGCGGGTAGGTGCGGGCGAAGACCTCCTTCGTGCGGTAGATGGTGCGGCGGGTCGGCCAGACCACCCCGTTGCGGACCAGGGTGCGGTCCAGGCCCGGGCTGATCCGGCCCAGCACCTTGAGCGACTCGTGGTGCACGAACAGCGCGCGGCTTCCCGGGCGCACCCGGTCCTCCGGCTCGGCCTCCAGGACGGTGACGGGCAGGCCGTGGCTGCGCAGGGCGAGGGCCGCGGTGAGCCCCACGGGGCCGGCCCCGACGACGAGTACCGGCACCCGCTCGGGCGGGTTGGGGTTGGAGGACATGCAAACTCTCCCTGGGGTCGTCCGACGGGACGTCAGTCGGAAGCGCCCGTGGTGGGCACCTGGTTCTCGCGGAGCATCCGGGTGATCTCCACCCGCCGCACCTTCCACGTCGAGGTGCGCGGCACCTCGTTGAACGGCCAGTGCAGCGGCTTGGCGAGAGAGGGCAGGTCGGCGGTGGCGCGGGCCCAGCGCTGGAGGTCCAGCGGGGCGTCCTTGCGGGTGCAGACGACGGGGATCGCGTTGCCCTCCGGACCGGTGACGATGATCACCTCGACGAGTTCCTCCAGGCGCGACAGCAGGACGTCCTCGACTTCGAGGTTGCTGTCGATCTCGTCGATCTGGTCGATCTCGCGGTCGGTGAGGTAGAGCTTCCCGAACCGGCCCAGGTAACCGACGTCACCGAGCCGCCACCAGCCGTCGTTGAAGTTCTTCAGGTAGCGCTCGTGCTCGCCGAGGTACGTCATGACGGTCGAGCGGCCGCGCAGTTCGAGGTGGCCGGCCTTGCCCTTGGGGACGGGCGTGCCGTTCTCGTCGACCACCCGCAGCTTGATGAAGCCGGGCAGGACGTATCCGACGTCGCGGCCGTCCGTCTTGGCGGCGGTCTTCTCGCTGTACCAGGCGCCGGAGATCGGGCCGGTCTCGCTCTGCCCGTACAGCTGGATCAGCAGCGGGCGGGGCCGCTTGGAGGCCTTCAGCAGGCGCTGGATGGTGCGGGGGTGGATGGCGTCGAAGGTGCTGCTGTAGTAGCGGACGCTGGACAGCGGGGCGCCGGGGGCGTCCGCCAGGTCCTCCCACTGGATGAAGTTGTTGGGGTGCGTCTCGACCAGGCCGGGGCGGTGCTTGACGAAGATGGGGGCGATCGCTTCCGGGTCCGGGTCGTTCAGGACGACGAGCGGGTTGCCGTAGTTCAGGAACACGCCGAGGGAGTGGAAGAAGCGGGAGTGCACGAAGGACATGCACAGCGCCACCGTCTCCTTCTTCCGGATCGGCCAGGCGATGACCTGCTGCGGCAGCAGGCGGTGGAACAGCCCCTTCGCGTTGTGGACCATCAGCTTGGACACGCCGGTGGTGCCCGAGGTGTGGGTGATGAGCGCCGGCTGCGAGGAGTGCAGGCGCACCGCGGGGCGGCGGGGCATGCCGTCGAGGTCCGCGAGCATGCGCAGCTTGCCGTGCTCGGCGGTGCCGGCCAGCAGCGTCTGGCGCGTCAGGGACTCGACGTCGACGCCGTCCAGCGGGCCGGACAGCTTGACGGCGTCGCTGATCAGCCAGGGCTGGTCGAGCCGGGCGAGCAGCTTGCCGATGATCTCCCCGGTCAGGGCGGAGGAGAGCATCACCGGCACGGCGCCTATTCGGGCCACGGCGCAGGCCAGCAGCGAGATGTCGAAGTTGTCGTCCTTGTGGACGGCGACCCGCTCGGTCGGCCGGATGCCCGTCTCCCACAGGCGGGCCGCGAGGTCGTCGACGACGTCGGCGAGCTTCGCGTAGTCGAAGTCGGTCCCGAGGTGGGGCAGGGTGGCGAGCGGCTGGTCGAGGGTGACCGGTGTGCGCGGGAACCTGGCCGCGGCCTTCTCCCACAGCATGCCGAGATAGAAGGCGGTCTCCGGCAGCGGTTTGGTGATCCTTGAGAACATGTGCGGCTGCTTTCTTGTACGGGAGGGTGGCGGTGGGACGTCAGCCGCTCTGGCGGAGGAGGAAACGCTGGAGTTTCCCGGTGGCGGTGCGCGGCAGGGCTGCGACGACCTCGACGGTGCGGGGCACCTTGTACGGCTCCAGGTGGGCGCGGGCGAGGGCGACGAGATCCGACTCGAACGCCGCCGGGTCGGCGACGGGCGCCCGGGGCACGACGAAGGCGCGGAGCTTGGAGGCTCCCCGCTCGTTGCGTACGCAGGTGACGGCGATGTCGTGGACGTCCGGGTGGCGGGAGAGCAGTTGCTCGATCTCGACCGGGGAGAAGGTGATGCCGCCGACCATTTCGAGGTCGTCGGTGCGGCCCTGGTGGGTGAGGGTCCCGTCGGGGTGACGGATCACCTGGTCGCGGGTGTTGAGCCAGCCGTCCACCAGGACGCGTGCGGTCTCCTCCGGCAGGCGGTGGTAGCCGCGGGTGACCGTGGGCCCGCGCACCCACAGCTCGCCGGGGTGCCCGTCGGGCACGGGCCGGCCGTTGCGGTCGCGTACCTCGGCCTCGAATCCGGGGATGGGCGGCCCCACCGTGCCGGGCGCGTGGCGGGCGAGCCCGTTGGTGGCGATGGCGTGTCCCGCCTCCGTGGAGCCCAGCTGGTCGAACAGCGGGCACTGGAAGAAGGCGGAGGCGCGCTCGCGCAGTTCCTCCGTCAGGCGCTCCCCCGCGGAGACGGCGGAGCGCACGGTCGCGAAGTCCCCGGCGTCGGTCTCGGCGAGGATGTTGGCGTACGCGGACGGCA
>DASTDN010000193.1:0-12744 GCA_035710365.1 Streptomyces sp.
CGACGGCTCCAAGGGCGTCGTCCAGCCGCTGGGCGGGCTGCTCGGCGACATCAACGCCCCGCCGTACGTGAAGCTCACCGGGGACGACCGGTTCGGGTCGGGGTCCGGCGAGACGATGTACGTGAACCTCGACCACCGCGACGACATCAAGCGGCTGCTGGTGTTCGTGTACATCTACGACCAGACCCCGGCCTTCGACCGGACGCACGCCCTGGTGACGCTGTACCCGAGCAACGGCCCGCGCATCGAGATCGGCCTCGACGAGCGGCACCCCCAGGCCCGGTCCTGCGCGGTGGTGCTGATCGAGAACGTGAAGGGCGAGATCATGGTGCGCCGCGAGGTCAAGTTCGTCTACGGCTTCCAGGGCGAGCTGGACCGGCTGTACGGGTGGGGCATGCAGTGGGGGCGGGGCTACAAGTCCAAGGCCGACCGCTGAGGCCTCCTCCCGGACCCCGCCCCCCGGGGACCGCCCGGCTCAGCGCCCGATGAACTGCGGGCCCTGCGGGGGCAGCCGGAAGTCCGGGTCGGGGGACGCCGGGTTCGGGTAGCCGTAGCCCTGGGCGTCCGGGGCCTGCTGCGGATAGCCGTAGGACGGGGCCGCGCTCGTCGGCTGCGGATAGCCGTACGCCGGCTGTGCGTGCGGCTGCGGCTGGGCCTGCGGATAGCCGTAGGCGGGCTGGGCCGGGACCGCGGTGGTCGGCTGCTCCGGCGGGAGCGGCTGGGAGACCTCCGGCCGGGGACCGGCCGTGGCGGGGGCCTGCGGCAGCGGGGTGACGGCCGTGGGTCCCTCCGGCTGCTCCGGCTCCTCGACGGAGATGCCGTAGTCCGTGGCCAGGCCCTTCAGGCCGTTGCTGTAGCCCTCGCCGAGGGCGCGGAACTTCCAGCCCTCGCCGCGCCGGTACAGCTCGCCGCAGATCAGCGCGGTCTCCTCGCCGGTCTCCGGCTTGACGTCGAAGGACGCCAACGGCTCGGCTCCGGCCACCCCCGCGTCGTACAGCAGGATGCTGAGCGACCGGACGCGGTCGAAGGTGACGCCGTCCGCCGAGGCGACCAGCAGGATGCGGCCGACCGCCGCCTCGACGCCCGAGAGGTCCGCCTGGACGGTGTCGGTGAGGGCCTCGGCGGCACGCTCCTTGCCGAGCCGCCACACCTGGCCGGACGGGTGCCTGGGCTGGTTGTAGAAGACGAAGTCCTGGTCGGAGCGCACGCGTCCGTCGGGGCCGAGGAGCAGCGCCGAGGCGTCGACGTCGGGGACCCCCTGCCCGGGAGCCCAGCGCAGCACGGCGCGTACCGTGGTGGCTTCCAGCGGGACGTTCGACCCTTTCAGCATCGCGTGCGTCATGCGGTCATCCTGCCTTGCCGGTCCTGGTCACGACAACGCGGGGGAGGGGATTGAGGACCCCGCCGCGAGGACCGGGACGCGTCCGCCGGCCGGGCGCGGCGCCCGCGCGGACGGGAGCACCACGCTCCGGCGGAGGGGAGCACCACGCCCGTGCGGAGCGGACCGTGAGGACCGTGACGGGGAACCCGCCGCGCGCCCGCACCGGCCGGGCGACGGGTCCGCTTCGCCCGGAGTTCATCCCCGGGAAGGGCCTCCGACATGGTCTCCTACGTACTATTATCGGCCACCTTTGGACGGATCAGGTCGGCGGAACATCGATGCGGGGGAGTTTGATGCGGCATTTCGGACACGTTGGCCCTGAGGCGAGGGAACGTATCTTCTATCGGGAGCCGTGCGAGTTCACCGCCGACTCACCGGCCCGCCTGCTGTCCGTGGCCCTGGGCGCCACGCTCTACAGCCCGGCCACCCGGCCCACGCTCGCCGACGACGTCCTCAAGCAGGGCGCCCGCGGCGTCGTGTCCATGGTGCTCTGCCTGGAGGACTCGATCGACGACGCGGACGTGCCCGCCGCCGAGGAGAACCTCGTGCGGCAGTTCACCGACCTCGCCGGACGCCCCGGCGCCGACCCGCCGCTGCTGTTCGTCCGCGTCCGCACCCCCGGGCAGATCCCCGACCTGGTGCGCAGGATCGGTCCGGCCGTCCGGCTGCTGACCGGCTTCGTGCTGCCGAAGTTCACCGCGGAACGCGGCACGGCCTTCCTGGAGGCCCTGGCCGGCGCCGAGGCCGCGGGCGGGCGCCGGCTGTACGCCATGCCCGTGCTGGAGTCCCCCGAACTGCTCTACCGGGAGACCCGCATGGCGACCCTGGAGGGCATCGCCCGGGCGGTCGACAAGTACCGCGACCGGGTCCTCGCCCTGCGCCTCGGCGTCACCGACTTCTGCTCCTCCTACGGACTGCGCCGCGCCCCCGACATGACGGCGTACGACGTCCAGGTCGTCGCGTCCGTCATCTCCGACGTGGTGAACGTCCTGGGACGCGCCGACGGCACCGGCTTCACCGTGACGGGGCCGGTGTGGGAGTACTTCCGCGTCCAGGAACGCATGTTCAAGCCCCAGCTGCGGCAGAGCCCCTTCCTCCAGGTGCAGGCCGTCGCGCTGCGCGAGAAGCTGATCGAACACGCCATGGACGGGCTGCTGCGGGAGATCTCCCTCGACCACGCCAACGGCCTGCTCGGCAAGACCTGCATCCACCCCTCCCACGTGCTGCCCGTGCACGCGCTGTCCGTCGTCAGCCACGAGGAGTTCTGCGACGCCCAGGACATCCTGCGGCCCGAACGCGACGGGGGCGGCGTGCTGAGATCGGCGTACACGAACAAGATGAACGAGGTGAAGCCGCACCGCGCCTGGGCCGAGCGGACACTGCTGCGGGCCGAGGCGTTCGGCGTCGCCAACGCGGACATCGGCTTCGTGGAACTGCTCGCCGCCGGCCTCGACCCCGACGGCCCGTGACCGGAAACCGGCCCGCCGACGGCGCGGGACGCGCCACCGGACCGGCGAAGGCGCAGGATGGGGACCGCGAAGGTGTACTTCGGGCGGAAAACACGGACACGGAGGTGCACGGCCGCGTGCGACACGGGGAGCAGGGCGACGGACCGGACACCGGCACCGGGGGCCGCGGCGGGACCGGCGGCACATGGTCCGGGCAGTGGGTCGCCGAGCGGCTCGGCGTGCGGCTGACCGGCGACGACGAGCTGACCGGCCAGCTCGGCCTCGCGCTGCGCCGCAACCCCCGGCGGGCCCACCTGCTCGTGTCGAACGTGCTCGGCAAGCACGTACCGCAGTCGCCGTCCGTGGTGTACGGCCACGGCTTCCGGCTCGGCCGCCGGGTGCGCGAGCTGCTCGGCGGGGAAGCGGCGGGCGCGGTCGTCCTCGGCTACGCGGAGACCGCGACCGGCCTCGGCCACGCGGTCGCCGACGGCATGGGCGGCGCCCCCTGCCTGCACTCCACGCGCCGCCCCGTCGACGGCGTCACCCCGGCGGGCGGCTTCGAGGAGTCCCACTCGCACGCCACGTCGCACCTGCTGCTGCCCGAGGACCCGGACCTGCTCGCCGGGGACGGGCCGCTCGTCCTCGTCGACGACGAGTTCTCCACCGGCAACACGGTCCTCAACACGATCCGCGACCTGCACGCCCGCCACCCGCGCCGCCGGTACGTCGTCGTCGCCCTGGTGGACGTGCGCTCACCCGACGACAGCGGCCGCCTCACCGGCTTCGCGCGCGAGACCGGCGCCCGCGTCGACCTGGTCGCGGGCGCCACGGGCACGGTGACCCTGCCGGACGACGTCCTCGACCGGGGCCGCGAGCTGGTGGCACGCCACGAGACGCCGCCCGGCGCTCCCGCCGCCCGCCCCGGCGGCCGGGTCGTACGCGTCGGACTGGGCTGGCCGTCCGGTCTGCCCGACGGCGGACGGCACGGCTTCACGCCCGCCCACCGCGCCCGCCTCGACGCCGCCCTGCCCGCCATGGCCGCCCGCCTCGCCGAGGCCCTGCCCCCCGCCGCCCGCCGCGTCCTCGTCCTCGGCTTCGAGGAGCTGATGTACGCGCCGCTGAGGCTGGCCCACGAGCTGGAGCGGACCGTGGGCGCCGGCGTCCGCTACTCCACCACCACCCGCTCACCCGTCCTCGCCGTGGACGACCCCGGCTACGCGATACGCACCCGCCTGGTCTTCCCCGCCCACGACGACCCGGCCGACGGCCCCGGCGAGCGCTACGCCTACAACGTCGCGGGCGCCGGCTTCGACGCGGTGGTCGCCGTCGTCGACTCCGCCGGCGACACCCCCGCCCTGCACGCGCCCGCCGGGCTGCTCGCCCGGCTCGCCGAGCACACCCCCCGGGTCCTCCTCGCGGTCGTGCCGTCGTACGTCCCGGCCCGGCCGCCCACGGCCGCCGGGCCGGGCGTCCCGACGGCCTCGCCCGCCCGCACCGAAAGGTCCCCGATGCTGCCCGAGCCCCTGCGCGGCCCCGCCTTCTCCTCGTACGCGCCCGAGGAGGTCGGCTGGCTGCTCCAGGACCTCTCCGGCGTGACGCTGGAGGCGCCGACGGAGGAGCGCGAGGAGGCCATCCAGAGCGGCGGCGCCCACTACGCCGAGTCGCTGCCCGTGGAGTACCAGCCCAGCGAGCAGTACCAGGAGCTGTTCCACGCCGCGCTGGACACCTCCGCCGCCCGCATCGCGACCGCCGCGGGCGCCGTCACCGAACTCATCCTCGCCGAGCGCTCCCCGCGGCCCGTGCTGGTCTCCCTGGCCCGCGCCGGCACACCCGTCGGCATCCTGATGCGGCGCTGGGCGCGGCACCGGCACGGCCTCGACCTGCCGCACTACGCCGTGTCCATCGTCCGGGGCCGCGGCATCGACGCCAACGCGCTGCGCCGGCTGGCCGCCGACCACGACCCGCGCGACGTCGTCTTCGTCGACGGCTGGACCGGCAAGGGCGCCATCACCCGCGAACTCGCCGCCGCCCTCGCGCAGTTCGAGGAGGGCGACGGCATCCGGGGCTTCGACGCGGAGATCGCCGTACTCGCCGACCCGGGCTCCTGCGTCCGCACGTACGGCACCCGGGAGGACTTCCTCATCCCCTCCGCCTGCCTCAACTCCACCGTCTCGGGCCTGATATCCCGTACGGTGCTCCGCCCCGACCTCGTCGGCCCGCACGACTACCACGGCGCGAAGTTCTACCGCGAACTCGCCGGCGCCGACGTCTCCGTGGCCATCCTCGACGCCGTCTCCGCCCGCTTCCCCGAGGTCACGGAGGCCGTCGGCCGGCGCGTCAAGGAACTGCTGTCCACCGACCGCGCCCCCACCTGGGAGGGCTGGGCGGCCGTCGAACGCATCAGCGAGGAGTACGGCATCCACGACGTGAACCTCGTCAAGCCCGGCGTCGGCGAGACCACCCGGGTCCTGCTGCGCCGCGTCCCGTGGAGGATCCTCGCCCGGCGGGGCGCGGGCCGCGACCTCGACCACGTACGGCTGCTCGCCGAGCAGCGCGGCGTGCCCGTCGAGGAGGTCGCCGCACTGCCCTACACCTGCGTGGGGCTGATCCACCCGAGATTCACGCGGGGCGCGACGGGCGCCGACGGCAGGGCGGTGACGGTCTGATGCCGGTGCTCGTCGCGAGCGACCTCGACCGCACGCTGATCTACTCGGCGGCGGCCCTCCACCTCGCCATGCCGGACGCGCGGGCGCCCCGGCTGCTGTGCGTCGAGGTCCACGAGGCGAAGCCGCTGTCGTACCTCACGGAGACGGCGGCGGAGCTCCTCGCGCACCTCGGTGACGTGGCGCTGTTCGTGCCGGCCACGACCCGTACGCGCAAGCAGTACCAGCGCCTCAGCCTGCCCGGCCCGCCGCCGCGGTTCGCGATCTGCGGCAACGGCGGGCACCTGCTGGTGGACGGCGTCACGGACGCCGACTGGCACGCCCGGGTGACGGACCGGCTGGCGCGGGAGTGCGCGCCGCTGGCCGAGGTGCGCGAGCACCTGACCCGCACCGCCGACCCGCTGTGGGTGCGCAAGAACCGGGTCGCCGAGGACCTGTTCGCCTACCTCGTCGTCGAGCGCGACCTGCTCCCCGAGGAGTGGGTGAAGGAACTGGCGGTGTGGGCGGAGAACCGCGGCTGGACGGTCTCACTCCAGGGCCGCAAGGTCTACGCCGTGCCGAAGCCGCTCACCAAGAGCGCGGCGATGCGGGAGGTCGCCCGGCGGACCGGGGCCCGGCTCACCCTCGCCGCGGGGGATTCGCTGCTCGACGCCGATCTGCTGCTGGCCGCCGACCGCGGCTGGCGCCCGGGGCACGGCGAACTCGCCGACGCGGACTGGACGGCACCGGCGGTCACCGCCCTGCCGGAGCGGGGCGTGCTCGCGGGCGAGCGCATCCTGCGGGAGTTCCTGCGGGCGGTGCGGGACGGCGCGTAGGAACCGGGGGCCGGCGCCCGGTTGGGGTCGCCGGCCCGGGACGGGACGGGACGGGGCGGGGTCAGCCGCAGCAGCCCCCGCCGCAGCAACCGCCCCCGCCGCCGCCCTGCCGGGGGGCCGGGGCGGCGCCCGCGGAGGTGCCGCCGACGGCCACCGTCGACAGCAGCTTCACCGTGTCGTCGTGGCCCGCGGGGCAGTTCGCGGGCGCGGCGGACTCCGCCATGGGACGGCTCAGTTCGAACGTGTCGCCGCAGGTCCGGCAGCGGTACTCGTAACGAGGCATGCGCACAGGTTAACGGGCGGGGCGCGAGGTGTCGCCGGTGCGGGCACGGCCGCGCGGGAGGAACGACGGGCTCCGCCGGCTCACCGGCTCCCTCGGCCCACTGGTTCGCGGCTCACCGGTTGGGTCTCCGGTTCTCCCGCTCACGTGGCTCACCGGCCTTCCCGGCTCACGTGGGCCTCCGGCTCGCCCCTTCCCCCGGCTTACCGGCTCACCGGCTGCCCTCTCCGGCGGAGGCGCCGCGGTCCTCGCGGATCAGGGACACCGCGTGCGCGACGGCCCGCCGTACCGCCTCCGTCTCGGTCAGGAAGTGCCAGTAGTCGGGGTGCCGGCCCTCCAGCGTGCCGGTCGCCCGGTCCAGGCGGGCGACCGCGTCGTCCAGCGGGCGCGCGTGGCGCGGGTCGGGGGTGTTGCGCCCGGCCATGGCGAGGCGCTGCGCGTCCCGGATCGCGAACCGGGTCCGCTCGATCTCCTCCTGCGGGTCCTTCTGCACGGCGTTCAGCCGCCGCAGCCGGTCCCCGGCCGCCGACACCGCCTCGTCGGTGGCGTTCAGCAGCGCCCGCACCGTCGACAGCAGCGCCGTCGCGTCCGGCCAGCGCTGCTCGTCGCGCGCGGTCTGCGCCTCCCGCAGCTTCCGCTCGGCCTGCCGTACGGTGTCCGCGGCCTGGTCCGACGCGTGCTGCAAGTCCTGCCAGCAGGGCGCGGTGAAGCGCCGCCGCAGCTCGCTCAGCACCGGCTCGACCTGTTCGGCGCGGGTGGTCAGGGCCTCGGCGCGGGTCCGCAGCGACACCAGCCGGTGGCCGATGTCGGCGGCCCGCTCCGGCAGCCGCTGCGCCTCGGCCCGCACCGCCTCGGCCTCGCGCGTGACCCGCTCGGCCCGCTCCAGGGTCTGCGGCACGCCGTGCTGCCCGGCGCCCTGGTTCAGCCGGGTCAGCTCCGGGGCGAGCGCGGCGAGCCGGGCGGCGAGGTCGTCGGCGCGCAGCCCCGAGCCGCGGGCGGCGTCCAGGGCGCGGGAGGCGGCGAGCAGGGACTGCCGGGCCCGCTCGACGGCGGGCGCGAGCCGGGCCAGCCGGGTCTCGGCCTTGCCGAGCAGCGGGCCGAGTCCCTCGGCGAAACGGTCCATCTCCCGCTTCACCCGCCGCAGTTCCTCCCTGGCCCCGGTCAGCTCGGTCCGGGCGCGGGCGGCGGCCGACGCCTCCAGGTCGTCCCGGTCGAGGTCGTGGGCGTCGACGGCGTCGATGTACCGGTGACTGGTCTCGTCGATGCGTCGGCCCAGGGCCTCGAAGTCGGCGACGGCGCGGCGGGCCGCCGGGGAGTCGTCCACGGCGTTGATCGTCTCTATGGAGATCCGCAGGTCGCGCTGGGCGGTGTCGAGTTCGTAGAAGGCCTCGGCCGCGGCGTCCTTGGCGGCCTGCACCTCGGCCCGCTGGCTCTCGGCCCGCCCCCCGAACCAGCGCCGGGTGCCGCCCCCGGCGAACGCGACGGGCAGCACCAGCGCGGCGGCGGTCAGCGGCAGCGCGACGAGGACCAGGGCGTCACGCAGCGGCCCCGGCGCGCGCCGCAGGCGGGTGCCCGGTGCACCTGGGGCGCGGCGGGGTGCGCGCGGCGCGAACGGCGGGTACGGCCGCGATGGTGTCGCCGTCACATCCCTCTCCCGTGCTGTGGTCCGCCCTGCCCGGTGTCATGCCATTGTCCCACCGGTGAAGGACGAACACACGGGCCGTTCAGTTCGCCGCGCGGACCGTGACTTTCCCGTCGCCGGTGCGTGCCGAGACCACGTGGGCGCTGGTGTCGCTGCGCGGCACGGACACCTCGACGGTGCCGTCCCCGGTCCGGGTCGTCACCCGGTACGTCTCCCGGGGCACGGCGATCGTCACCGGTCCGTCGCCCGTGCGGGCCTCCACGAGGTCCGGCACGGCGCCGAGTTCGAGGCTGACCGAGCCGTCCGACGTCCGTGCGGACACCGTGCGCGAGGAGACGTCGGCGTGTACGGAGCCGTCCCCGGTGTGCAGCCGGACCGGTCCCGAGGTGTCCGTGACCCGCACCGAACCGTCCCCGGTGCGCACCCGTACCGGTCCGCTGGAGCCGCTGACCCGTACGGAGCCGTCCCCGGTGCGGATGTCGAGAGCCGCGCGGAAGCCGTCGGCGCGGACGCTGCCGTCGCCGTCCTCGACCCTGACGGCGACACCGCGCGGCACCTCGATGCGGTGCCGGGCCGCGCAGTCGGCGACCATGCCCGAGCAGTGCACCCGCAGCACCAGCCGGTCGCCCTTCATCGCCCAGGTCACCTCCGGATCGCCCCCGAGCACCACCGACCCGTCGAACCACCGGGTCACGCCCACCGTGCCCGCCTTCCGCCCGTCGGCGGCGACGACGTCCAGCGCCGAGTCGTCCGAGTCGACGGTGAGGGTGCGGCCGGACAGCGCGAAGGTCCGGTGCTCCGGGTCCGTGTCGTCCCCGGGCGAGGCACAGGCGCTCAGCCCCGCCCCCAGCACCACGGCGGCACCGGCGACGGCGAGGACCCGCACGCCGGGGGCGCGGCGGGCGGCAGGACGGGCGGTACGGGTCATGACGGTCTCCCCCTGGGACGTCCCGGCGCGGCCACTCCGCACCCGGCACCCGCTCCTGAGCAGGCACTACGACCGTACGGACCGGGCAGGCCCCGGGGGATCCGGGACGCTCCCGGAACGGTGGTGGGGTTAACCCCCGCCGTTCCCCTACGGGTCGTGGAACACGGGGTGGGGGGACAAGGGGGAAGGGGCGCGGGCAAGGGCGGCAGGAGGAAGCGGGCAGGGGGCGGCGACGACCCGGCGCGGGCCCGGTCCGGCCTGCGTTCCGGGCCGGATACGGGTTTGCGGGGCAGTGGATGCGGCAAGGTAGGCTGTCGACTCGATCCGGGCTCCGTCCCGGCTCGCGGGTGCGTAGCTCAGGGGTAGAGCGCCTGCCTTACAAGCAGGATGTCGGCGGTTCGAAACCGTCCGCGCCCACCGACGGCCAAGTAGCTGGTCAGCGCACAGATGACGGCCCTCCCGGGACACCCCGGGAGGGCCGTCATCGTGGCCGGAGTCCGCACAGCGTCCACTACGGCGCTCATCCCCTCGCGTGCCGGACAGAGCGTCGCTACCTGCCGTGCTCGGGGTGGGGGGCCGGTGACGACTGGTGGGGCAGTGCCCTGCACCCGTCCTTGTGGATGCGGATCACGGCACCAGCGCCGGACGCGCCGGGGAGGGTGACGGGGGCGCAGTCCTCGGCGCGGGCGGGTCGTCCGCAGCGGTCGCAGAGCATCGGTTGTCCAGAGTGGTCGGAGGGTCGGTTGGGGCGTGCCCAAACGGGCGGGTGCACTCCTGTATCTCGCCGGGGTTGACACTCCAGCAGCAACCCGCGGCGCGGGCCGCGGACGCGGCGGCCCTCTGGATTCGCTCCAGTCCCTCTTCGGCGGTGGTCATCGCTGCCCCTCAAGGCCCTCGTGGTGGTCGCAGAGGGCGCCCACGGCGCGGGCGAGGCGCTGGGCATGCGCGACCGCAGCGGGCAGCGTCGGCCCGGGCTCCAGGTTCAGGCGCATGCGGGCCTCGCCCACGCACGCCAGGGCGCACGCGCGCGGCACGTCGTCGGTGGGCAGCCGGTGGGCGACGGCTTCGACCTCGGGGATCATCAGCATGATGTGCCCGCGGAGCTGGAGCGTGAGCGTGCCCAGTTCTTCGCGGGTGGGCAGCTCGGCGTCGCCGGCGAGCAGGCGGCGCACCGCCGTGCGCATGGTGGCGATGTCCGGCGGGGCGGTGGCGGTTCGTGCGCCGCTCACTTGGCGGCCACCGAGCTGCGCTGTGCCGGTACCCGGTACTCGCATCCGAGTGCCTCGCCGAGCTGTGTGAACAGCCTCTGCGCCTCGTTGCAGGACAGGACCAGGCCGACGTCGTCACAGCGCTCATCGACCGCATACAGGGCGAGCGGCACCCGCACCTCGCCGGTGACGTGGACAGCGGTCGGAGGTTCGTCCCGGCGGGTGGACGCGTGCAGCAGGGCGGGGGAAAACATGCCGTACCCCGTTCGGTAGGTGACTCAATGCGGAGCGTCACCGTAAGGGTGCGGGCAAGGGAGAAGGGGGACGGAATGTCCCCCTGTCCCAGGTTGTCCCCCTGGTCAGCCGGTGACGACGCCCACCTTCTCGGCGAGCAGACCGGCCTCCTTGCGCATCGCGCGCGGGGCGTTGCGCCAGAGATCGGCGGCGACGGCCCGCGCGGACGGGGTGTACGCGACCGTCTCGGCCCCGATCCGGTGGGCCATCTCCATGACGTGCAGCGCGGCCGTGCGGTCCCCTCGCTGGAGGTGACCGCGCGCAACTTCGACCCACAAGCGGGCCTGCCGCTCCACCGAAGGCATCGTGTCCGGGTCGATGTCGTCGGCCAGGCCGAGGGCCTTCTGGGACTTGAGCAGGTCGGTGGCGACGCTGACGGCGTGGAAGTCGACATTCGCCCGGCCGAACACGGTCGACGGGTGAACGTACGTCGCGGGCAGCGACTTCGCGACCTGGTCGCCCTTGTCCCAGTACCGCCAGGCGTCGCCCTCGCGGCCCTCGCGCGCGGCCGTGACGGCGGCGTGCAGTTGCAGCGCGCCGTAGATGCCGCGCCAGTCGTCGGGTGCCGAACCGAGGTGGGGACGGATCAGGTCGGCGGCCTCGACGACCACGCGCAGCGCCTCCTCCGGGTACGCGGTCTCGCGGAGGATGTTGCCCATGTTCCAGGCGGCGGCTGCGATGGCGGCGGGCTGGTCGGCGTCCTGCGCGGCGGCGAGCGCCCTGTCAGCGACGACCCACGCGAGTTCGGGCGGCGCGACGTAGGCGGTGGCCTGGCCGGTGAGGCGGTAGACGTCCGACAGGGCGACCAACGCGGCCCGGCGCTCGGCTCCGTCCAGGGTGCGTACGGCAGCCTCGGCGTCCCGGATCAGGTCGGGGAGCTGGGCGCCGACCTCGGTCCGGTTACGCCCGGAGGTGTGCCACTGCCGCCAGGTCTGATCCACACGGCCTTGCAGGAGCGCCGGGTCCGTCTGCGCGCCCGAGCCGCGCGGGGCAATGGTGCGCTGCATGACGGCGGCCCAGATGGCGGGCACGGACGGGTGGTTCATCCTGCCGAGCGGCACTGATGCCGCCGGCCCGTCGTCGTTGCCGGTGAGGACGGCCAGGTCGTGGACCTGGAGAGCGGCGGCCACCCGCAGCAGCAGCGTGTGGGAGCGCAGATCACGCTCACCTGACTCGATCTTCTTCAGCCAGTCAACACCGCGCCCGCAGAGCTGAGCGAGCGCCGCCCGGGACATGCCGCGGGACTCCCGCAGGACCCTGATCCGTTCGCCGACGCTGAGTTCCGCTGAGAGATCCACGCGTGCCCCCTCGGGTGCCGTGCCGTTGTGGCCAGCGTACGGCGGCCGTCAATGTCAGGGCATGACGAAGGGCCCCTTCCGCCCGAAGGGGGCCGGCTCACGAGTTGATGTCGTGCAGATACGGGCGCACCTCGTCCGGTATCGGCTGCGGGGGCGGCGCTTGGAGGCGCCTCTGCCGCTTATGAGACCACCGACCGGGACCACCCGCGAAGTAGCGCAGAGCGAAGTCCTGTGCGGTGATCCGCTGCTGGTCCGCTCGGCGGGTTCACGAGGGGGACTCCGCCGCCGGGCCGTCGTGCGCGTGCTTCAGTTCGGAGCGGGCGTGTATGCGGTCGGGGCCGGTCAGGTCCGTCCAGTAGCGGTGGGAGCTGACGAACACGGCGAGTTCCCGCTCGCGGCGCCGGAGCTTCTCGACCTCGGCCTGTTCGTCGGCCGTCCAGCCGGGGGAGGCGGGGCGCTCGGTCCTGCGCCAGCCGTTGTCGTCGCTGAAGCCGTCCACGGGCTCGACCGACCAGGGGAGGCGCTTCAGCAGGGCCGACAGCTCGGCCCGGACCTGATGCAGTTCCTCCTGGCCGGCCAGGAGGTCACTCGGAAAGTCATAGGTCGTCGCCACGTCTCAATGATACGTCTGTTCGATTTTGCCGCGCGCGTCCGGCGGGGCGTTTCGCCGAACGGGAGTGCGCCTCGACGGTCCCGTTGTCATACCCCTGTCCTACCGTGGCGGTTATGGACGGTCGTACGGAGGACACGCCGGGCGGCGCGGTGCGGCTGGTGCCGTACGCCGAGG
>DASTDN010000194.1:0-7880 GCA_035710365.1 Streptomyces sp.
CCCTTGACCTCGTGGCGCGAGCCGACGTCGTACCAGAGGCACACCGCGGCGACCGGGGTCAGGTGGTCCTCGGAGAGCACCACGCGCAGGCCGTTGGCCAGGCGGTGCTCGGTCGCTGTCAGGCCGCCGGAGCCTGCCTGGGCTGTGGCCGTGTGACCCATGGGCATGTACGTCCCTTCGATCGCGGAAACTGCATGGAAACCGCAGAGTGCTGCCGGTCCCGCCACTGTATGCAAGCGTGCGGAGCGTCCGCGAAGTTCCCGCGGCGCTGTACGCCCACAGCGAGAAAGCCGGGCTCCCCCGTCGGGATTGCCGTACGCCCGCCGCGGGAAGGGGCGCGTGCCGCGCGAGGGCGTAACCTGCGGGCAGCGCCGGGCCGGGGCGCCCTCCCGGGGCCTGCTCGGCCGTTGTCAGTGCCTCGGTCCACAATGGTCCGCGTCAGATCCGTCCGTTCACCGCTTCAGCAAGGAGCCGGCAGCGATGGCCCGCCGTAGTACGAAGACCCCGCCGCCCGACGACTCGTACGAGGAGAAGATCCTCGACATCGACGTCGTCGACGAGATGCAGGGCTCCTTCCTCGAGTACGCGTACTCGGTCATCTACTCGCGCGCCCTGCCGGACGCCCGCGACGGTCTGAAGCCGGTGCACCGGCGCATCGTCTACCAGATGAACGAGATGGGGCTGCGCCCCGAGCGCGGCTACGTGAAGTGCGCCCGCGTCGTCGGCGAGGTCATGGGCAAGCTGCACCCGCACGGCGACGCGTCGATCTACGACGCGCTGGTGCGCATGGCGCAGCCGTTCTCGATGCGCGTGCCCCTGGTCGACGGCCACGGCAACTTCGGTTCCCTGGGCAACGACGACCCGCCGGCCGCCATGCGGTACACCGAGTGCCGGATGGCCGAGGCCACCAGCCTGATGACGGAGTCCATCGACGAGGACACGGTCGACTTCGCACCGAACTACGACGGCCAGGAGCAGGAGCCGGTGGCGCTGCCCGCCGCGTTCCCGAACCTTCTGGTCAACGGCGCGTCGGGCATCGCGGTGGGCATGGCCACGAACATGCCGCCGCACAATCTGCGCGAGGTCGTGGCGGCCGCCCGCCACCTGATCCGTCATCCGAACGCGGATCTGGACGCCCTGATGAAGCACGTCCCGGGCCCCGATCTGCCCACCGGCGGCCGCATCGTCGGGCTGTCCGGCATCCGTGACGCGTACGAGAACGGCCGCGGCACGTTCAAGATCCGCGCGACGGTCACCGTGGAGGACGTCACGGCGCGCCGCAAGGGCCTGGTGGTCACGGAGCTGCCGTTCACGGTCGGCCCCGAGAAGGTGGTCGCCAAGATCAAGGACCTGGTCGGTTCGAAGAAGCTGCAGGGCATCGCCGACGTCAAGGACCTCACCGACCGCCAGCACGGCCTGCGCCTGGTGATCGAGATCAAGAACGGCTTCGTGCCGGAGGCGGTCCTGGAGCAGTTGTACAAGCTGACGCCGATGGAGGAGTCCTTCGGCATCAACAACGTGGCGCTGGTGGACGGCCAGCCGCTCACGCTGGGTCTGAAGGAGTTGCTGGAGGTCTATCTCGACCACCGCTTCGACGTCGTGCGGCGCCGTTCGGAGTTCCGCCGCACCAAGCGGCGCGACCGGCTGCACCTGGTGGAGGGCCTGCTGACGGCCCTGCTCGACATCGACGAGGTCATCCGGCTGATCCGCTCCAGCGACAACTCCGCCGAGGCCAGGCAGCGACTGGTGGAGCGTTTCTCGCTGAGCGACGTGCAGACGCAGTACATCCTCGACACGCCGCTGCGCCGGCTGACCCGTTTCGACCGGATCGAACTGGAGGCGGAGAAGGACAGGCTGACCACGGAGATCGAGGAGCTGACCCGGATCCTCGACTCGGACGCGGAGCTGCGCAAGCTGGTCTCTGCGGAACTGGCGAGCGTGGCCAAGAAGTTCGGCACCGACCGGCGCACGCTGCTGCTGGAGTCGGCGGGCGTCCCGGCGGCCGTGCCGCTGCAGGTCGCGGACGACCCGTGCCGGGTGCTGCTGTCCTCGACGGGGCTGCTGGCGCGCACGGTGAACAGCGAGCCGTTCCAGGAGGGTGCGAAGGCCAAGCGCGTCAAGCACGACGTGATCGTCTCGGCGGTGCCCGCCACGGCCCGCGGCGAGATCGGCGTGATCACCTCGGCGGGCCGGCTGCTGAGACTGAACGTGGTCGACCTGCCGCAGCTCCCGCAGGAGATGCCGGTGCCGAACCTCTCGGGCGGCGCGCCCCTCGCCGAATTCGTCTCCCTGGAGGACGACGAGACGGTCGTCTGCCTGACCACGCTGGACGAGTCGTCCCCGGGTCTCGCGCTCGGCACCGAACAGGGCGTCGTCAAGCGGGTGGTGCCCGACTATCCCGCCAACAAGGACGAGTTGGAGGTCGTCGGCCTCAAGGAGGGCGACCGCGTCGTCGGCGCGGTGGAATTGCGCACCGGCGAGGAGGACCTGGTCTTCATCACGGACGACGCGCAGTTGCTGCGCTTCCAGGCCTCGCAGGTCCGCCCGCAGGGCCGTCCGGCGGGCGGTGTGGCGGGCGTCAAGCTCGCCGAGGGCGCGAAGGTCATCTCGTTCACGGCCGTCGACCCCGCGGTGGACGCCGTGGTGTTCACGGTCGCGGGCTCGCGCGGCACGCTGGACGACTCGGTGCAGACGACGGCGAAACTGACCCCGTTCGACCAGTTCCCGCGCAAGGGCCGCGCCACCGGCGGGGTGCGCTGCCAGCGGTTCCTGAAGGGCGAGGACTGCCTGTCCCTGGCCTGGGCGGGCCCGGCCGGCGCACGGGCCGCGCAGAAGAACGGCACCCCGGCCGAACTCCCGGACATGGACCCGCGCCGCGACGGCTCGGGCCTGTCCCTGCCGAAGACGGTGTGGGTGGTGGCGGGGCCCATCTAGGGCGCGGGGTTCGTACGCGCGGGAGGTGACGTCCCGGCGGGGGCACGCCCCGGGGATGCCGGGCGTGGCCCCTGTCCCGGCCCCGGCCCGGCGTCACGGCTTCCGGGCGGCCGGGTCGTCGGGGTCGTCCGGAACGAGGTCGTAGCCGTAGGCGTCCTGCCCGTCGGGGTCCTGGACCTCCGGGTCCCGGACCTGCGGGTCCCGGACCTGCGGGTTCCGGGTCTCCGGGTCGGGCAGGTCCGGGGCGTCCTCACCGTCCGGGTCCTGTACGTAGCGCAGCACGCCCCACATGCCGCGCTCGTCGGCGGTGTGCGGGGCGTCGCTGCGGCAGGCGTCGAGTTCCTTGCCGAGCGCGGGAGTGTCGATGCCGGAACCGATGAGGACGAGCCGGGTGAGGCGCTCCTCGGCGGCGGGCCACGGCTCCGGATAGAAGCGCAGGAACCGGCCGACGGCGTGCACGGCGTACCGGTTGCGGGGATCGGACGCGCCGAAGTCGACATACCCCTTGATCCGGTACAGACCCGCGGGCCTGCTGTCGAGGAACGCGATGAGCCGGCGCGGGTCGAGGGGCACGTCGGAGACGAAGGACAGGCTCTCGTAGGCGGCGTGCAGATGCCCGGCGTGGGCGGCAGGGCCGTGCGGGTCCTGCTGGCCGTGTGTCTCAGGGGCGTCGTACTCGGGGTGCTCGGGCTGCTCGGGGTCCTCGTGCGGGTGCAGGTCGTCGAAGGACAGTTGCCCGACGCGTTCCTCGCTGGGCCGGCAGTCGAAGAGGAACTCCGGGTCGACGCGGCCGTACGTCGCGGTGACCACGGCGGCGCGGTCCACCAGGGACCGTACGAGGCCGAGGACGCGCTCGGCGTCCGGGGCGCGGTCGGTCTTGTTGACGACGACGAGGTCGGCGAGTGCGAGATGCCGGTCGAGCTCGGGGTGTCTGGCGCGCGTGTCGTGGAACTCGGCGGCGTCGACGACCTCGACGAGGCCGCCGTAGACCACGTCCGGGTTCTCGCTGGCCAGCAGCATGCGCACGAGTTCCTGCGGCTCGGCGAGACCGCTCGCCTCGATGACGATGACGTCGATGCCGGTTTCGGGCCGGGCCAGACGCTCCAGGTAGGCGTCGAGTTCGCTCGCGTCGACTGCGCAGCACAGGCAGCCGTTGCCGAGCGAGACGGTCGAGTCGCCGAGTGCGCCGGCCACGGCCATCGCGTCGATCTCGATGGCGCCGAAGTCGTTGACGACGGCGCCGATACGGCTGCCTCCGCTGCGGTGCAGCAGATGGTTCAGCAGGGTGGTCTTGCCGGAGCCGAGGAACCCGGCGAGGACGACAACCGGAATCTGCGGACGCGGACGGTGACCCAACGTGCTGCCCTTCTCACCGGGGGGAGTGACTGAAGTCCCAGGATAGGAGCCGAACGGGGTCGAGGTGGCGCCGGAGTCGGCAATCCGCGTCACCGCCCCCGGTCCCGCGCCCGCCGCCACGGAGGCGCCGGCGTCGAGGCCACGTCGACGGAGCCGGGGAACCGGATGGGGCCGGAACGCACCGGCGTGGACCGGGTGGGGCCGGAGGGCCAGGACCGAACAGGGGAAGTTCCGGAGCACGAGGGTGTGAACCAAGTGGGCCGGAGCGCACGGGCCGGACCGGGGTGGTTCCCGAGCATGCGAGTCTGCACCAAGTGGGCCGGAACGCCTGCCGGGACCGGGGGTCGCGGGTCGGTACTCCCAGACCAGATGCGACCGACCCATGCGAACCAGACTCGGGTGGAGCCGGAACGCACGGACCTGGACCGAGCGAAACCGGAGCCACACGCCCGGACCCGATGGGGCCGGGAGCGGCAGTCCCCGACCGGATGCGGCCGAGACCGGCGGAACCAGACCAAGCGCGGCGCCGCCGTCAAACCACCGACGAAACCGGGCCGAGCACAACGCCACCGTCAAACCACCGGAGGAACCGGCTCCGGTGCCGCCGGCCCCACGTACCGGGCCGCCGGGCGGATGATCTTCGGGTCCTCCGCCTGTTCGAGGATGTTGGCGCTCCAGCCCACCGTCCGGGCCGCCGCGAAGGTCGGGGTGAACATCTCGCGGGGCAGGCCGCACAGTTCCATGACGACGCCCGCGTAGAACTCGACGTTGGTGTGCAGCGCGCGGCCGGGCTTCAGTTCGGCGAGGATCGCTTCGACACGGCGCTCGACCTGTACGGCGAAGTCCACCCGCGGGCCGCCGAACCCCTGGGCGATCTCGCGGAGCATCCGGGAGCGCGGGTCCTCGGTGCGGTAGACGGCGTGCCCGAAGCCCATGACGCGTTCCCCGGCCAGGACGCGTGCGCGGATCCAGGCGTCGATGCGGTCGGGCGTGCCGATCGCGTCGAGGGTGTCGAGGGCACGGCTCGGCGCACCGCCGTGCAGCGGGCCGGACAGCGCGGAGACCGCGGCGGACAGACAGGCCGCCACGTCCGCGCCCGTGGAGGCGACGACCCGGGCCGTGAAGGTTGACGCGTTGAAGCCGTGATCAATGGTCGAGATCAAGTAGTGCTCGATCGCCCTGGTCCGCCGCTCGTCGGGCACCGATCCCGTCAGCATGTACAGGTAGTTGGCCGCGTACGACAGGTCCTCGCGCGGCTCCACCGGTTCGAGCCCCCGGCCGAGCCGGTGCAGCGCGGTGAGCAGGGTCGGTACGGCCGCGGCCGCGACGAGGGTGTCGTGCCGGCGCTGCCCGGCACCGATGTCGTAGAGGGGGCGGAAGCCCTTGGCGGCGCCGAGCAGGGACAGCGCGGTGCGCAGGCCGGCGAGGGGGCCGGAGCGTCCGCCGGCCGCGGCGACGGCGGGCAGTACCGCCCGTACCTCGTCGGGCAGGCGGCGCAGCGCGGCGGTTTCGGCGGCGAAGGACGCACCGCGCGCCCTGCCGGGCAGTTCGCCGTGGACGAGCAGGTGCCAGACGTCCTCGAAGCCGCGGGTCCGGGCGAGTTCCACGGCCGAGTACTGGCGGTAGTGGTAGAACCCCTCGGTTCCCCGGACGTCCCCGACGCGGGTATCGGTGACGACGACGCCGGAGAGTCCTCGCGGAACGTCGACAAGAGGAGCTGCGGACCTGGTGACGGACATGATGGCCTCCCTGGACTTGATTCGACTGTCTATGATTGACTCAAGGCCTGTCAATATTGATCGTCAATCAATACATCACTGCCGATACGGTGGCCCTCATGCATGATCAAGAGCCCTCCTCCTCCGCCCCGGAACGCCGGATGAGCACCAGGGAGGCCGCCGAGCTGCTCGGCGTGAAGCCCGAGACGGTGTACGCGTACGTGAGCCGCGGCCAGCTCAGCAGCCGCCGGGTGCCGGGCGGCCGGGGCAGCACCTTCGACGTCCGCGAGGTGGAGGCGCTCGCCCGGCGCAACCGACGCGAGAGCGGCGGCGGACCGGGCCCGGGGGGCGAACTCTCCGTCCGCACCCGGCTGACCCTCATCGAGCAGGACCGGTACTACTTCCGGGGGGTCGACGCCACCGAACTGGCCGCCCGCCACAGCTACGAGGAGGTCGCGGAGTGGCTGTGGACGGGCACCCTGCGCCCCGGTGCCGTGTTCACCGCCCCCGGGCCCTCCGTGTCCGCCGCCCGCCGCGCCGTGGACGCGCTGCCCGGCCACGCGGGGCCCACCGACCGGCTGCGGGTCGCCGCCGTCGCCGCGGCGGTCGCCGACCCGCTGCGCTACGACCTGTCCGAGGGGTCCGTCCTCGCCACCGCGCGCATCCTCCTCCCCACCCTCGTCGCCGCCCTGCCGCGCACGTACCGCGGCTGCGACGGCCCGCTGGCGGCCCGGCTGTGGGGCCGGCTGAGCCACCGGGAACCCGAAGAAGCCCTGGTACGCGCCCTGGACACGGCGCTCGCACTGCTGGCCGACCACGACCTCGCCGCGTCCACCCTCGCCGTGCGCGTCGCCGCGTCGGCCCGCGCGCACACCTACGCGGCCGTCTCCGCCGGGCTCGGCGTGATCGAGGGGACGCTGCACGGGGCGGCGAGCGGCCTCGCGCACCGGATGCTGCTCGACGTGCTGGAGACCGGCTGCGCCGGCCCCGTCGTCGCGGAGGAACTGCGCTCCGGCCGTCGCGTCCCGGGCCTCGGCCACCGGCTCTACACCGGCGAGGACCCGCGCGCGCGTGCGCTGTTCGCCCTGCTGGAGGAGATCCCCCGCGCGGCGCCCGCACTGGCCGCCGCCCGCGACGTCGTGGCCACCGCCGCGCGCCACACACCGCTGCACGCCAACGTGGACCTCGCCCTGGCCGTACTGACGGTCTCGTCCGGCATGCCCGCCGCGGCGGGCGAGGCGATCTTCGCGGTGGCCCGTACGGCGGGGTGGATCGCGCACGCCCTGGAGGAGTACGGCGAGCACCCGCTGAGGATGCGCCCGAGCGGCCTCTACGCAGGTCCGAGGCCGCCTCGGCCCGTGCCGGAGTGAATCCGGGGAACGGCCGGAGATCATTCCGCGCCAACTCAGGTTAGGCTCACCTCTGTGAGTACGTGCTCAACCGTCTCCCGGAACCTCGACGAGCCCATGGCGGGCACCGCGCCCACCGCGAGAACCTGGCTGCTCCTCGAGCAATCGGGTCCGTGGGGTGCCAGGGCTCTCACCTCCAGCCACCTGGACCCCGCGCTGGGCCGCGCCCTGGAGGCGGCGGCCCGGGACACGGGCGTGCGCATCGCCCTCATCCGCCGCCCCGGACGCCACGCCGACCTCGGCACCCCCGCCACTCGCCGCGTCTACGCCGCCCACACCACCCCCGGCGGGGTCTGGCTGCGCGAGGGCACCACCACGGACCACGGGCGGCTCCTCCACCTCGACTTCGCCGCGCTCGGCGCCGGCGACCACACCTCCTTCGACGCCGTGCTCGACGGACGCCCCCGCACCGGAGGCCCGCTCGCCCTGGTGTGCACCAACGGCAAACGGGACCGCTGCTGCG
>DASTDN010000195.1:0-11699 GCA_035710365.1 Streptomyces sp.
TGGTGCTCACGGCGGCGGGTCCGACGGGACCGGCGGGGGCCGCGGGACCGGCGGGGGCGGCCGGCGTTCCCGCGGTGTCCGGTGTGGCGGGCGTACGTGCCGCGGCCGGGTGGGCGGGGGCGGGACGGGCCGGGGGTTGCGTGCCCAGGGAGCGCAGGAAGTCGTCCACGTCGGACCGCAGAACGGGATCGTGCAACTGCTCCGACAGCGTGCGCGCGTCCCGCAGCACGTCGTCGCCCGGCACACCGCGCCGCAGCTCGACGAGTTGGCGCCGGCCGGTCAGGTACTGCGTGAACGGACGCCGGTCGCCCAGGCGCCGCCGGGCCCCCGGACGGTGGCGTCCGCCGCGCAGGACGTCCGCCTCGCGCAGCACGTCCAGCGGCCGGGCCGCGTAGCGGGAGTGCCCGAACAGCAGCCCCAGGTCGTGGTGGAGGACGGACTCGTCGCCGCCGAGCGCCCGGGAGCGTTCCCGGTGCAGGACCGCCAGGGTCTCGAAGACCACGCGGCACAGTGTGCGGTTGCTCCGCGCCCGCCGCAGGGCCTTCGCCGCGCACCGGTCGAGCCCGGTGTCGAACAGCCGCTCCCGGTCGCCCGACACCAGGGCGCCCTTCACCCGCCCGATGAGCTCCGTCACCAAGTCGTGCATCTCCCGCGCCACTTGCCGTCCCCTGCACCGCCGTACGGACCGTCGTGTCCGGCTAACCTGTCGGGCGGCGAAGAGGTTCCCCCGGACGATCGGACAAGGTGACGGCGCCCCATGCAACCACCCTCGTCGGTGACCCAGCTCGTGCTGGTGGCGGTGGCCCTCCTGCCGGGCGTCGTCTACCAGTTCGTCCGTGAGAACCGCCGGGGCCCGGTGCCGGGCGAGAGCGACCTCGGGCACCGTCTGCTGCGCGCGCTGACGGCGTCGATCGTGCTCGACGGCCTCTACTTCGCGGTCCTCGGCGGCGAACTGGCCGTTCTGGTACGCCCGGAGAGCCACCCGGGACGGACCCGCGAGGCGGCCCTGTACGCGCTGCTCCTGCTGGTCACGCTCCCCGCGCTCGGCGCGCTGGCGGTGTCCTGGGCGGAGCGGCGTCGGCTGCGGGGGCGGTATCTGGGGACGCCGACCGCGTGGGACCACATGTTCCGCGACCTCGGCGGCGCCTTCGTCAGGGTCCGTCTCAAGGACGGCACCTGGGTGGGAGGCTGGTACGGCGGCAGGTCGTACGCCACGTCCTACCCGCAGAATCCGGAACTGTATCTGGAGTCCTCGTACCGGATGGCCGCCGACGGTGCCTTCCTCGGCCGGGTGGGGAGCACCCGCGGTCTGTACCTGCGGGCCGAGGACATCGACATACTGGAACTCCTCGACCCGCCGGACGCCGGCCCCGGTGCCCGCCCCGGCCGGTCCCCGCGCAACCAGGACGAGCCGGGAGCGGCGCACCATGGCCAATGACGACATGACCGACGACGGCCTGACTCCCGAGGAGCGTGCCTTCCTCGCGAGCGGGGCGTGGCCCCGGGGCTATCGCCCCCTCGACGCCCCGCCCGAGCCCGGAACGCCGCCGGCCGGACCGGCGGGCGCCTCGGCCCCGCCCCCTCCGGCGGGACCGGAGGGAGAAGAGGAGACGGACGAGGAAGCGAACGAAAGCGGAAGCGGAAGCGGAACCGGAAGCGCTTGAACCGGGGCCGTGCCCGGCCCGTCCGGACCGCCCGCCGGGCGGGATCGCCCGGGCCCCGCAGCGGGGGAACGTGACGGACGTGACGGCCGCCCCTCGTGTCGGAGTTCGGCCGATCGAGTGACCTCGCGTAAGAATTGACCGGTGCAGGAGATCCAGGCGAGTCCGAACGGGGGGAAGCGGTGAGCCGTCACGACGTCACCGATGAACAGTGGGAAGGACTCGCCCAGGTCGTTCCGTTGCGCGGCCGGGACGCCTGGCCGTCAGCGGTGGACCACCGGGCGGTGTCCGGCGCGGAGGCGGAGCCGCGCCGCCGGTTCGTCGTCCTGCGGATCAACGTCTTCGCGGACGCCCGCGAGGTCGCCGAGACCCTGATGTCGGGCATCCCCGTGCTGCTCGACCTGACCGGCGCGGAGACGGACGTGGCCAAGCGGGTCCTCGACTTCAGCACGGGCGTCGTCTTCGGCCTCGCCAGCGGAATGCACCGCGTCGACCGGAACGTCTTCCTGCTCACGCCCGCCGGGACCGAGGTCACCGGGCTGATGCAGGGTGCGGCGGTGCCCGGCGCCTGACCGCCCCGCCGGGCTCCTGCTCCGGTGCGGCGGCGGGCGGCCGGGACTGCCGCCGCCTCCGGCCGAGCAGTGCGGGACGCCGCATGTGCCCTCGCGCGGGCGGGCGGCGAGGTGACGGTGGTACATCTGGGCCTGTGACCGATCATCGACTGACCCAACTCCAGGCCCGGCTCGTCCGGTTCGCGGCGGACCGGAACTGGGGTCCGTACCACACGCCCAAGAACCTCGCGGCCGCGCTCAGCGTGGAGGCCTCCGAACTGCTGGAGATCTTCCAGTGGCTGACGCCCGAGGAGTCGGCGCGCGTCATGGCCGACCCGGACACCGCGCACCGCGTCCGGGACGAGGTCGCCGACGTCCTCGCGTACCTCCTCCAGTTGTGCGCCGCCCTCGACATCGACCTGCCGGCGGCCCTCGACGCGAAGATCGACCGCAACGAGCAGCGCTTTCCCCTGCCGGGTGAGGTGCCCGGGGCGCAGGCGTAGTCCGGCACGCCGAGCCGGTGCGTCACGGTGTGCGGCAGCGGACGGCCGGTGCCGCGACGTCGACCGCGCCGCCGCGGTGTGCACCCGCGCTCCGGTCCCTTCCGGCGCGTGCCTCCCCGGTGTCACCGCCGTGTCCGGCCGGCAGGGCGGGTCCTGTAGCGGAGTGCCAGAATCCGTTATCACACTGTGAAGTCAGAAAGTCGTCCTTCGTCTCCTTGTTGTCCGGGGATTTCCGTCTTCCTCTGGCTTTTTGTCTTCGATTCACTCACTCTGGGTAGTGGTCAGTGGAGTGCGGGCGGACGCGTGGTGGCGCGTCAGGGACAGACGGGGACAGCGCATGGACGCGATGCGGCTCATCGTGAAGAGCAGACGTGCCCTGGCCGTGAGCGGGGACACGCCGCAGGTTCTCGCGGCGGTCTGGCAGGCGCAGGCCCTGGCGCAGGTGATAGGCAGTCGGCTGGCGGTCGCCGGGCCGCCCGAACTGCACCGCGAGGCGGTCGGGCTGACGGAGCTGGCGGGCCGGGGCTGCGGCGTCCTCGCCCGCGCCGAGCCGGGCCCGGGTGAGCCGCTGGCGGCCCAGCTCACCGAAGTGGGCGACGCCCGGGCGGCGTTGACGCGGCTGGACGGGCTGCTCGGCGAGGTGGGCATCGCCCTCGTCGGCACCGCCTGCTCCGCGGCCGACGAGGGCACGTACTGGCAGTGCATGGAGGCCATCGACGCCGCGGACGAGTCGCGCGACCGGGTGCGGGAGATGCTGCGAAGACTGGCCGACCGGGTGGCGCGGCCGGAGCGGGGCGCACCCGCCGGCCCCCGGGACGGCCCGCGCGCGCAGGCGTTCCGCGAAACCGTGCCGCCCCGGCTGGAAGCGGGCTGACGGCCGCCGCGACACGGCGGCCCGGGGCGGCTGCCGGGCCGTGCCGCCCGGGACGCACGTCACCCGACTGCCGGTACGGACGTCACCCGACCGCCCCGGCGCAGCGTCCCCGGCCGTCCGGGGCGGGTTTCACCCGGCCGGGGGAGCGCGCGGCGCGGGAGCGCCGGACCGGGCGGCGCCGGCAGCGGGCAGGATGGAGACATGGATCTTCGCATCTTCACCGAGCCCCAGCAGGGGGCCACCTACGACACCTTGCTCACCGTCGCCAAGGCCACCGAGGACTGCGGATTCGACGCCTTCTTCCGCTCCGACCACTATCTGAGCATGGGGTCGTCGGACGGGCTCCCCGGTCCCACCGACGCCTGGATCACCCTCGCCGGGCTCGCCCGCGAGACACGGCGCATCCGCCTCGGCACCCTCATGACCGCGGGCACCTTCCGGCTGCCCGGGGTGCTGGCCATCCAGGTCGCCCAGGTCGACCAGATGTCGGGTGGCCGGATCGAACTGGGCCTGGGCGCAGGCTGGTTCGAGGAGGAGCACCGGGCGTACGGCATCCCCTTCCCGAAGGAGAGGTCCGCCCGGCTCGAAGAGCAGTTGGAGATCATCACCGGGCTGTGGCGGACCGAGGCCGGCAAGACCTTCGACCATCACGGCACGTACTACGAACTGACCGGGTCGCCCGCGCTGCCCAAGCCGGTGCAGCCGAAGATCCCGGTGCTCGTCGGCGGGCACGGCGCCGTCCGCACCCCGCGGCTGGCCGCCCGCCACGCCGACGAGTTCAACATCCCCTTCGCGTCGGTCGAGGACAGCGAGCGCCAGTTCGGCCGGGTCCGCGCCGCCGCCGAGGCCGTGGGCCGCGCCGACGAGCCGGTCTACTCCAACGCCCTCGTCGTCTGCGTCGGCCGCGACGACCGGGAAGTGGCCCGCCGGGCCGCCGCCATCGGCCGCGAGGTCGACGAGCTGAAGCTGAACGGGCTGGCGGGCACCCCGGCCGAGGTCGTCGACAAGATCGGCCGGTACGAGCGGATCGGCAGCCGCCGCGTCTACCTCCAGATCCTCGACCTGGACGACCTCGACCACCTGGAGCTGATCTCCTCGCAGGTGCAGTCCCAGCTCTCGTGACCGCGGGGACGCCGCGGCCCGCCGGTCCCGCCGGGGGAGACCGGCGGACCACGGCGTCCCCGCGGGCTGCGGCCTCTCAGACCACCAGCCGCAGCCGGTCCCCGCACACCATGACCCGCACGGACTGTCCCCACGTCAGCTCCAGGGCGTCGCTCTCCATGCCGTCGCCGAAGGCGACCAGCCGCTCCGACTCGGCGGTGAGGCGCAGCGCGGCCGTGGCCGTCAGTTCGCCCGCGACCAGGGACGTCCCCGTGGCGGGCGAGGGCCACGCCTCGCGGACGAACCACAGCAGCCGTGTCTCCGCGGGGCCCGGCAGCCGCAGCCCCGCGCCCCGCTCCTGCCACACCGACCGGATCCAGCCCGTCGCCCCGGTGCCGGTCCCGACCAGCACCCCCGAGGAGGCCTGGGCCTCGACGACACCCCCGTCGCCGTCCAGGCCCAGGCGGTACCTGGCCGTCGCGTGGGAGGCCGCGCCCAGGTAGATCTCGTTGAGGGCGACGACCCGCTGCGTGTCGTCGGCGACCGCCTCGACCATCGTCAGGTCGTCGGTCGCCGCCCCGGCGCGCACGGAACGCAGCAGCGCCCCCGCGTCCCCCGCCGTGTGCCGCACCAGCACCCCCGGGTTGCGACCGGGGTCGGTGTCGACGCCGATCACCGGCTGGCCCGCCAGGTACTTCGCGGCGTTCGCGACCAGCCCGTCCTGTCCCACCACGACGACGACGTCCTCGGGCGCGAACAGGAACCGGTCCAGGTCGGCCCGCTCCACACGCGCCTGCCGCCAGGTCAGCGGCACGGCCGAGGCCACCTCGGCCAGGGCCCGCCGCGTACGGTGGTGCCGGGCGGCGAGCTCCCCGACGTCCCGGCCCCGGGAGGCGAGGAAGAACGCGGCCTGCCCGTGCGTGCCGTGCCGGGCCACCAGCTCCTCGTACTCGGTGGTGCGGTGGACGATCACGACCCGCGGGGCGAGACTCACGCCCCGCCCCCGCCGGCCGTGCCCGGCCCGGGCCCCAGCCGGGCCAGCAGACCGGTCAGGACGTCCGGCGACACGGTCACGCTGTCGATGCGCGGGAGGTTCTCCGCGAGCCGTGTCCCGGTGAGGGCGTGCAGGGTCGCCACGTCGACGTCCCCGTGCACCCGCAGCCACGCGGCCTGCGCCTGCGCCCGCGCCTCGCCGACCTCGCGCGCGCCCTCGGCCTCTGCCCTGGCGAGCCGCACGGACCGGGCGGCCTCCGCCTCGGCGAGCTTCACCGTGCGGGCGGCCTCGGCGTCGGCGCGCACCGCGTCGGCGGCGGCCTGCTCCTCGGCCTTGCGGCGGGCGTTGGTGCCCTGCTGCTCGACCAGCCGCTCCTCGCGGCGGGCGAGTTCGATCCTGCTGGCGAGTTCGTTCTCGGCGATGGCGCGTTCCCGCTCGACGGCCACGGCGCGCCGCTCGTACGTGGCGCGGTCGGCGTCCTGCTGGATCAGCTCGCGGGCCGGGGTGCGCAGCGCCCGCTCCACCTCCGGCTCCGGGCGCAGTGCCACGACCCGCACGGCGACCACCTCGATGCCGGTGGCGGGCAGCCGCGGCTCGGCGGCGAGGCCCGCCGCGACGCGTTCGCGGACCGCCGCCACGCCGTCGGCCAGCGCGGTCGCGAGCGGCGTACGGGCCAGTACGTCCAGCGCGTGCTGCTGGGCCGTCTCCGTGAGGAGCGTGCCGAGCTGTTCGAGCGGGGCGCCGCGCCAGGCGCCGGTGTCGGGGTCGACGGAGAAGTCCAGCCGCTCGGCGGCGAGCGCGGGGTCGCCGACGCGGTAGGTGACGGTGGCCTGCACCGTCACGTCCTGGAAGTCGGCGGTGCGGGCGTGGAAGGTCATGGCCAGTTCCCGGTCGTCGACCGGCACCTCGGAGAGCGCGGCGGTCAGCGCCCGGTACCAGAAGCTCAGTCCCGGCCCGTCGTGCACGAGCCTGCCGGACCGGTGGTGGCGGACGTGCGCGGTCGGAGCGCCGCGCAGGTGGCGCCAGCCGAGGCGCCGGGTGATGTCGGCCATGGGAACCCCCTCATTTCGTCACGCCGACGATAAGTGGCCCGCCCGTTCTCGTCAACAAGACGACAATGGGGAGTTGGGGGTTCTGGGGCGAAGAGAGGGGAATTCGTACACGGAAGCGATCGAAATATGCAACAGAAGCGGGCGGAATAGGCAGAACAGCGGGTGAAGACGGTCCCTGATGGTCAAGATGGGGTCATGGGATTCCACGTCGACTCCGAAGCCGGGCGGCTCCGCCGCGTCATCCTGCACCGGCCGGATCTTGAGCTCAAAAGGCTCACCCCCAGCAACAAGGACGCCCTGCTCTTCGACGACGTGCTCTGGGTGCGCCGGGCGCGCGCCGAGCACGACGGGTTCGCGGACGTCCTGCGTGACCGAGGGGTCATCGTCCACCTCTTCGGCGACCTGCTCGCCGAGACGCTCCAGGTCCCCGAGGCCCGCACCCTGGTCCTGGACCGCGTCTTCGACGAGAAGGAGTACGGCCCGCTGGCCACCGATCACCTGCGCGCCGCCTTCGCGTCGCTGCCGCCCGGGGAACTGGCCGAGGTCCTGGTCGGCGGCATGACCAAGCGGGAGTTCCTGGACGGCCATCCCGAGCCGACCTCCGTGCGCTTCCACGCCATGGACCTGGACGACTTCCTGCTCGGCCCGCTGCCCAACCACCTCTTCACCCGGGACACCTCCGCCTGGATATACGACGGCGTCTCCATCAACGCGATGCGCTGGCCGGCCCGGCAGCGCGAGACCGTCCACTTCGAGGCGATCTACCGCCATCACCCGCTGTTCCGCGACGAGGGCTACGGCACCGGCTTCCACGTCTGGTCCGAGGGGCAGTCCGACTACCCGTCGACCATCGAGGGCGGCGACGTCCTCGTCATCGGCAACGGCGCCGTCCTCATCGGCATGAGCGAGCGCACCACGCCGCAGGCCGTGGAGATGCTCGCGCACAAGCTGTTCGCCGCCGGGTCCGCGACCACGATCGTGGCCCTCGACATGCCGAAGCGGCGCGCGTTCATGCACCTCGACACGGTGATGACCATGGTCGACGGGGACACCTTCACGCAGTACGCCGGGCTCGGCATGCTCCGCTCGTACACCATCGAACCGGGCGCGGGCGAGAAGGAGCTGAAGGTCACCGACCATCCGCCGGAGCACATGCACCGCGCGATTGCCGCCGCCCTCGGCCTCAGTGAGATCCGCGTCCTGACCGCCACCCAGGACGTCCACGCCGCCGAGCGCGAGCAGTGGGACGACGGCTGCAACGTCCTCGCCGTCGAGCCGGGTGTCGTCGTCGCCTACGAGCGCAACGCCACCACCAACACGCATCTGCGCAAGCAGGGCATCGAGGTCATCGAGATCCCCGGCAGCGAACTGGGCCGGGGGCGGGGCGGCCCGCGCTGCATGAGCTGCCCGGTGGAGCGGGAGGCCGTACGCGCCTAGGAGGGCGCGGGGGCGGGGCGGCGCCTGTATAGAAATTCCGGAGATCGTATAGACTTCCATGGATTCGCTGCCTTCCGACCCGCCCCCGCCTGTCCCCGTACTCCCTGGAGCGCCCGCCATGGCGACAGTCCCGACCGCCCTCGCCGGCCGTCACTTCCTCAAGGAGCTCGACTTCACCGCCGAGGAGTTCCTGGGCCTGGTCGGGCTGGCCGCCGAGCTGAAGGCCGCCAAGAGGGCCGGGACCGAGACGCGGTACCTGCGCGGCAGGAACATCGCGCTGGTCTTCGAGAAGACCTCGACGCGCACCCGCTGCGCGTTCGAGGTCGCCGCCGCCGACCAGGGCGCCTCCACCACGTACCTGGACCCCGCGGGCTCGCAGATCGGGCACAAGGAGTCCGTGAAGGACACCGCGCGCGTGCTGGGCCGGATGTACGACGCGGTCCAGTACCGCGGCGACAGCCAGGCCAAGGTGGAGGCACTCGCCGCGCACGCGGGCGTGCCCGTCTACAACGGCCTCACCGACGACTGGCACCCCACCCAGATGCTCGCCGACGTGCTCACCATGACCGAGCACGGCACCGGGCCCCTCGGCCGGACCGCCCTCGCCTACCTCGGTGACGCCCGCTTCAACATGGGCAACTCCTACCTGGTCACCGCCGCCCTGCTCGGCATGGACGTACGGATCGTCGCCCCGAAGTCCTACTGGCCCGACCGGGACGTCGTGGACCGCGCCCGCGAGCTGGCCGGAGTCTCCGGTGCCCGCGTCACCCTCACCGAGTCCCTCGCCGAGGGCGTGCGCGGCGCCGACTTCGTCGCCACCGACGTGTGGGTGTCCATGGGTGAACCCCAGGAGGTCTGGGACGAGCGCATCGCGAGCCTCGCCCCGTACGCCGTGACCATGGACGTGCTGCGCGCCACCGGCAACCCGGACGTGAAGTTCCTGCACTGCCTGCCGGCCTTCCACGACCTCGGCACCGAGGTCGGCCGCCGCATCCACGAGCGGCACGGGCTCGACTCGCTGGAGGTCACGGACGAGGTGTTCGAGTCGGCCCACTCGGTCGTCTTCGACGAGGCGGAGAACCGGCTGCACACCATCAAGGCCGTCCTGGTCGCCACCCTGGCCTGAGGGCCCCGCGGGTCACCGCCCGGGGCGTCGCTGCGCGGGCACCGCGGGCAGCCGGAACCACACCGCCTTGCCGGACTCGGTGGGCCGGTGCCCGCAGGACGAACTGAGGGCCCTGATCAGCAGCAGGCCGCGCCCGTGTTCCTGCCACGGGTCGGGCGTCTCCAGCAGCGGGCGGGTCAGGCCGAGCGGCGGCGCGGGGTCGGGGTCGTGCACCTCGACCTGGCAGCCGGTCGGCAGCAGCTCCACGACCAGCTCTATCGGGCTCTCCCCGGTGGTGTGCTCCACGGCGTTCGCCACCAGCTCCGCCGTGAGCAGCTCGGCGGTGTCGCAGTCCGCGGACGGCTCCGACTCCGCCAGCGCCGTGCGCACCAGGGCGCGCGCCACCGGCACCGCGGCGGCGGCGTGGGGCAGTGCGATGCGCCAGGAGGCGGATGCGGGGGAGTCGTACACACCGGGTCCGTTCATGAGCAGGCTGTCCTGCTTCAGCCGTGAGAATGGTACGGGGCCGCCCGCCGGGGTCGTCCGGCGGGCACCGTTCGGGGCCTCGGGCCCCCTGATCGTCGCTGCTGCCCCCTGCCACGCCGCACCCCGCCCGCCCGGCTCCCGCCGTTACGGGTCCGTCGAGGAGCCGTGACGCGTCCGCCGCCGCCGTGACGGACACGCCCGGCGAGCGTGGCGGACCCGTCCGCGTGAGTGGCGGGGGCGTCCACCGTGCGTGACGGGTGCGCCCGCCGGAGCGGGGGAGCGGTCACCCGCTTATCGCGCACTCGTGACGACAGTCACGGATGAGTGATAGTTTCGGGGGGACAGAGCTTCGTGAGGCAGTGCCCGCCCGAGGAGGCCGCACGTCATGAGTCCCTTCACCGGCTCCGCCGCCCCCACCTCCGACTGGCGGCATCTGCGCGTCGGCCTCACCGACGGCGTGGCCACCGTCACCCTCGCCCGCCCCGACAGACTCAACGCCCTGACCTTCGGCGCCTACGCCGACCTGCGCGATCTGCTCGCCGAGCTGTCCCGCGCGCGGGCCGTGCGCGCCCTGGTCCTGGCCGGTGAGGGACGCGGTTTCTGCTCCGGCGGCGACGTCGACGAGATCATCGGCGCCACCCTCGCCATGGACACCGCAGAACTCCTCGACTTCAACCGGATGACCGGCCAGGTCGTGCGGGCGGTGCGGGAGTGCCCGTTCCCGGTGATCGCCGCCGTGCACGGCGTCGCCGCGGGCGCCGGGGCGGTCCTCGCGCTGGCCGCCGACTTCCGGGTCGCCGACCCCACCGCCCGCTTCGCCTTCCTCTTCACCAAGGTCGGCCTGTCCGGCGGCGACATGGGCGCCGCGTACCTGCTGCCCAGGGTCGTCGGCCTCGGTCACGCCACCCGGCTGCTGATGCTCGGCGAACCGGTCCGCGCCCCCGAGGCCGAGCGCATCGGCCTGATCAGCGAACTCACGGAGGAGGGCCGGGCCGACGCCGCCGCCCAGGTGCTGGCCCGCCGCCTCGCCGACGGCCCCGCCCTGGCCCACGCCCAGACGAAGGCCCTGCTCACCCAGGAACTCGACATGCCGCTGTCGGCGGCCGTCGAGATGGACGCCGCCACCCAGGCCTTCCTGATGACCGGCGAGGACTACCGCGAGTTCCACGCCGCCTTCAGCGAGAAGCGGGCCCCGACATGGCGGGGGCGGTGACGGTGCCGGCCGCGCGGACCGGGACCGGCGGCCCCGGCCGCGTCGCCGTCGTCGGCGGCGGACCCGGCGGGCTCTACACCGCCGCCCTCCTCAAACGCCTCGACCCCGCCCGTACCGTCACCGTCTGGGAACGCAACGCCCCCGACGACACCTTCGGCTTCGGCGTGGTCCTCTCCGACGAGACCCTCGGCGGCATCGAACACGCCGACCCCGAGGTGTACGCGGCCCTGCGGCGGCACTTCGTCCGCTGGGACGACATCGACGTCGTGCACCGCGGCGTCCGCCACACCTCCGGCGGCCACGGCTTCGCCGCCCTCGGCCGCCACCGCCTGCTGGGCGTCCTCCACGAGCGGTGCCGCGCCCTCGGCGTCGACCTGCGCTTTCGCACCCCCGCCCCGCACCCGGACCGGCTCGCCGAGGAGTACGACCTCGTGGTGGCCGCCGACGGCGCGGGCAGCGCCGTCCGCGACACCTACGCAGACGTGTTCCGGTCGAGCCTGACACCCCACCGCTGCCGCTACATCTGGCTCGCCGCCGACTTCGCCCTCGACGCGTTCCGCTTCGAGACCGCCGAGACCCCGCACGGCGTGATGCAACTGCACGGCTACCCCTACGCCGCCGACGCCTCCACCGTGATCGTGGAGATGCGCGAGGAGGTGTGGCGCGCGGCCGGCCTCGACGCGCTCGGCGAACGCGCGTCCGCCGACGCCTGCGCCGCGGTC
>DASTDN010000196.1:0-2213 GCA_035710365.1 Streptomyces sp.
GACCCGCTCGACGACCTCCGCGTCGTACAGCAGCAACACCAGCGCGGGATCGGCCCGCGCGTGTGCCAGCCGGGCGAGCACCCGGTCGTAGGAGCCGCCGCCCCGGCCCAGCCGCATGCCACGCGTGTCGACCGCCAGCCCCGGCAGCAGCACGGCGTCCGCGCCGGTCACCGCGTCCGGCCCCAGGCGGGGCCCCGCGGGCTCGCGCAGCGTCATCCGCCCCTCGCGGCGCACCCGCGCGAGGGCGTCCCGGGTGGCGTACTCGCCCCAGTCCAGGTCGTCGTCGGGCAGCAGCACCGGCAGCAGGACACGGGCGCCCCGCGCGCGCAGGGCGTCGAGCAGCGCGAGCGTGCCGGGTTCGCTCCCCACGGAGACGTACGCCGCCACCGTGCCCGCTCCGGCCAGTTCGGGCAGCGCGAGTGCCCGCCCCGCCAGCGCCGCCGCCGCATCCCGTACGTCATCGGCCGTCAACCTGCTCCTCGCCGCGAGGAACTCCCGCCGCAACGTTCGCTTGTCAGGCTCGGTCCCGCGACCGCCATGACTCATGGAAGCTCACCTATCGTCTTTATTCGGCTCATACAAGAGTCAAATGATCGGACCTACAGATTCCCCGCAAAGTCACCGGTAAGGTGGCGGGCATGACTCAGTCGCACCCCAGGATCAGCAAGGCTGTCATCCCCGCAGCGGGCCTCGGCACCCGGTTCCTGCCGGCCACCAAGGCCACTCCCAAGGAGATGCTGCCGGTCGTGGACAAGCCGGCGATCCAGTACGTGGTCGAGGAGGCCGTCGCCGCGGGTCTCGACGACGTCCTCATGGTGACGGGCCGCAACAAGCGCCCCCTGGAGGACCACTTCGACCGCAACTACGAGCTGGAGTCGGCCCTGGCCAGCAAGGGCGACGCCGACCGCCTCGCCAAGGTCCAGGAGTCCAGCGACCTCGCCACGATGCACTACGTCCGCCAGGGCGACCCCAGGGGCCTCGGCCACGCCGTCCTGTGCGCCGCGCCGCACGTCGGCGACGAACCCTTCGCGGTCCTCCTCGGGGACGACCTCATCGATCCCCGTGACCCGCTGCTGCGCCGCATGGTCGAGGTCCGGGAGCAGCGCGGCGGCAGCGTCGTCGCCCTCATGGAGGTCGCCCCGGAGCAGATCCACCTCTACGGCTGCGCGGCCGTCGAGGCCACCGAGGACGGCGACGTCGTCAGGGTCGGCGGCCTCGTCGAGAAGCCCGACGCCGCCGACGCCCCCTCCAGTTACGCCATCATCGGCCGCTACGTCCTCGATCCCCACGTCTTCGAGGTGCTGCGCAGGACCGGGCCCGGCCGGGGCGGCGAGATCCAGCTCACCGACGCCCTCCAGCAGCTCGCCGTGGACGAGAAGGCCGGCGGCCCGGTGCACGGCGTCGTCTTCAAGGGCCGCCGCTACGACACCGGCGACCGCGGCGACTACCTCCGTGCCATTGTCAGACTCGCGTGCGAACGTGAGGACCTGGGCCCGGAATTCCGGACCTGGCTCCGCGGTTTCGTCGCCGAGGAGATGTAGCACGCTGAGAGAAGACGCAGCACCGTGAGAGGAGATGCAGCACGTTGAGCAGCGCCGCGCCCCACGTCGGCGTCCAGGACCGCTTCTGGTCCGTGGACGAGCACCTGGAGGACGTCCTCGCCACCGTCCGCCCCCTCGAACCCATCGAGCTGAACCTCCTGGACGCCCTCGGCTGCGTCCTCGTCGAGGACGTCACGGTGCCGCTCTCCCTGCCCCCCTTCGACAACAGCTCCATGGACGGGTACGCGGTCCGGGTCGCCGATGTCGAGGGCGCGAGCGAGGAGTTCCCCGCCGTCCTGGAGGTCGTCGGGGACGTCGCGGCGGGTCAGGCCGACCTGCTGCACGTCGGCCCCGGCCAGGCCGCCCGCATCATGACCGGCGCCCCGCTGCCGCCGGGCGCCGAGACGGTCGTCCCCGTGGAGTGGACCGACGGCGGCCTCGGCGAGGGCCCGGCGGTCACCATGCGCGCCCGCAGCGCGAGCCCCGAGGGCGCCTGTGGGCAGGTGGCCGTCCACCGCGCGGCCGAACCACGCGCGCATGTGCGCCCCGAGGGCAGCGACGTCAAGGCGGGCGACCGTGCCCTCGAGGCGGGCACGGTCCTCGGGCCGCCCCAGATCGCCCTGCTCGCCGCGATCGGACGCGGCACGGTGCGCGTGCGCCCGCGCCCGCGCG
>DASTDN010000197.1:0-4164 GCA_035710365.1 Streptomyces sp.
CGGCGCGGAACCCGGCCCGCGGTGGGTGTCACGGGCCCTCGCGGCGGCGCTGCTGCAGCCGGTCGCCGCCCGCCAGGATCTTCGCCGCCAGCGCGTCCGCCGCGTCCTGGGCGGTGGTGTGCCGCCGCCCGTGCACCAGCACGAAGTCCACCGGCCCCAGCTCGGGCAGCCCGGCCCGCTCCGGCACCCGCGCCAGGCCCGGCGGGATCAGCCCCCGCGAGTGCGCCATCACCCCGAGCCCGGCGCGCGCCGCCGCGATCAGGCCGTTGAGGCTGCCGCTCGTGCACGCGATCCGCCACTCGCGGCCCTGCCTCTGCAGCGCTTCCAGGGCCAGCGCCCGGGTGATGCCGGGCGGCGGGTACACGATCAACGGAACAGGTCGCTCCGGGTCCAGCCTCAGCCGCCGCGCGCCGATCCACACCAGCCGGTCCTGCCACACCGGCTCGCCGCGCGGGTCCTCGGGCCGCCGCTTGGCCAGGACCAGATCCAGCTTCCCGGTCGCCAGCCGTTCGTGCAGCACGCCGGACAGCTCCACCGTCAGCTCCAGGTCGACCTCGGGATGCTCGTGCCGGAAACCCTCCAGGATCTCCGGCAGCCGGGTCAGCACGAAGTCCTCCGATGCGCCGAACCGCAGCCGTCCCCGCAGCCGCGTGCCCGCGAAGAACGCCGCCGCCTGCTCGTGCACCGCCAGGATGCGGCGGGCGAAGCCCAGCATCGCCTCGCCGTCCTCGGTCAGCTCCACCGAGTGCGTGTCCCGCGTGAACAGCGGCCGGCCGGTCGCGTCCTCCAGCCGCCGCACGTGCTGGCTCACCGTGGACTGGCGCAGCCCGAGCCGCCGCGCGGCCCGCGTGAAACTCAGCGTCTGCGCCACCGCCAGGAAGGTCCGGAGCCGGGTGGGGTCGTACACCCGGACCAGCCTAGCCGCGCCCATCATGGTGCGCGATGACAGTGAGTGCGGTGTGCGGGATTCCCGATCGCCGCCGCCCGGAGCACGATGAAGGGGAACCCCCGGCGGCGCCCGTCGCGGGCCCGTTCGCCACCGTCCGTCCCCGAGCACCTGGAGCACCGTGAAACGCCCGCGTCGGATGCCGGTCGACCCCTACGTCCTGGTGCTCCTCGGAACAGTGGGCCTCGCCGCCCTCGTCCCGGCCCGCGGAACCTCCGCCGAGGTCGTCTCCGGTGCCTCGACCGCCGCGATCGCGTTCCTCTTCTTCCTCTACGGCGCCCGGCTCTCCACCCGTGAGGCCCTCGACGGGCTGCGCCACTGGCGGCTGCACCTCACGGTGCTGGTGTCCACGTTCGTCGTGTTCCCGCTGCTCGGGCTCGCCGCCCGCGGCCTCGTCCCGGCCGTCCTGACCGACCCCCTCTACCAGGGGCTGCTGTTCCTCACCCTCGTGCCCTCGACCATCCAGGCGTCGATCGCGTTCACCTCCATCGCCCGCGGCAACGTGCCCGCCGCGATCTGCGCCGGGTCCTTCTCCTCCCTCGTCGGCATCGTCGTGACCCCGCTGCTGGCCGCCGCCCTCCTCGGCGGCACCGGCGTCGGCTTCTCCCCCGACTCCCTCGTCAGGATCGTGCTGCAACTGCTCGTGCCGTTCCTTGCCGGGCAGCTCCTGCGCCGCTGGATCGGGGGGTTCGTCGCCCGGCACCGCAAGGTCCTCGGGCTCGTGGACCGCGGCTCGATCCTGCTCGTCGTCTACAGCGCGTTCAGCGCCGGGATGGTGCAGGGCATCTGGCACCGGGTGAGCCCGGCCCGGCTGGCCGCGCTCCTCGCCGTCGAGGCCGTGCTGCTCGCCGTGATGCTGACCCTGACCTGGTACGGGGCCCGGCTGCTCGGCTTCGGGCGGGCCGACCGGATCGTCGTGCAGTTCGCCGGGTCGAAGAAGTCGCTGGCCTCCGGGCTGCCCATGGGGAGTGTCCTGTTCGGCGCCCACGCCTCGCTGGCCGTGCTGCCGCTGATGCTGTTCCACCAGATGCAGCTCATGGTGTGCGCGGTGATCGCCAGACGCCGCGCCCGCGACCCCGAGGCGGACTCCGCCGACCCGGCGAGGACCGGGGCCGGTACGGCGACGCGCCCGGCCTGAGCCGCCGGGCCGGCCCGCGACCGCCCGAGGCCGGCCCGGCCGGCTGCCGTCGGTCCGGCCGGCTCCCGTCGGCCCGGCCGGATGCCGCCGGTCCGGTGGGTTCGCGGTCGGTCCGGCGGCCGCCTCCGCCCGGGCCGGCTGCCGTCGGTCCGGCGTGGGTGCGGTCGGAGAGGGCCGGCCGCGGTCATCCCGGTGTGGCCGGGGTCAGAGCGGGCCGGCCGCGGCCCCGGTGCCGAGGGCGACGCGGTGCTCGCCCGCGTAGACGTTCATGGAACTGCCCCGCAGGAAGCCCACCAGGGTCAGGCCCGTCTCCGCGGCCAGGTCCACCGCGAGGGACGACGGCGCGGACACCGCCGCCAGCACCGGAATGCCCGCCATGACCGCCTTCTGCGCCAGCTCGAACGACGCCCGCCCGGACACCAGCAGAACCGCCCGCGACAACGGCAGGCCGCCGTGCTGCAGGGCGCGGCCGACCAGCTTGTCCACCGCGTTGTGCCGGCCCACGTCCTCCCGCACGTCCAGCAGCTCGCCGTCCTCGGTGAACAAAGCCGCCGCGTGCAGGCCGCCCGTCCGGTCGAAGACCCGCTGGGCCGCGCGCAGCCGGTCGGGCAGGCTCGCGAGGAGCGCGGGCGCGAGGCGGACCGGGGGAGTGTCGGCGACGGGCCAGTGCGTCGTCGTACGGACCGCGTCCAGGCTCGCCTTGCCGCACAGGCCGCAGGACGAGGTCGTGTAGACGTGGCGTTCGAGGGTGATGTCCGGGACGGCCACACCGGGGGCGGTCGCCACGTCGACGACGTTGTACGTGTTCGAGCCGTCGGCCGTCGCCCCCGCGCAGTAGACGATGTTCCTCAGGTCGGACGCGGCGGCCAGGACGCCCTCGCTGACGAGGAAACCGGCGGCCAGCGCGAAGTCGTCGCCGGGCGTGCGCATGGTGATCGCGAGCGGCCTGCCGTTCAGCCGGATCTCCAGCGGCTCCTCGGCGACCAGGGTGTCCGGGCGCAAGGAGACGGCGCCGTCCCGGATGCGGAGCACCTTGCGTCGTTCCGTGACTCGTCCCATGTCCTGATCAGCCCCGGTTCCCCTGTGCTGGCAGCCGCGCCGGCCCTCGCCGCGGAAGGCGCCGCGGGCCCCCGGACACCGGGTCCACCGGGCCACCGGTCACCGTACGGCGGGATGACCTTCACGGTGCCGGCGCCATTGTCCCGCAGCCGGTCCCCGGAGCGGCAAGGGCCCCGGGAGCGATTGTCCGTATCCGCGCCACCGGCCGCCGTCCCGTGTCCGGCGCGCGGCTCGCCCGCCGGGCGGGGCGGTCGCCCGGAGGGGGCGGTCGCCGGGTGAGGACGGTCGTCTCACGGGGGCGGTCACACGTAAGCGGAGCGCCCGTCGCCGGCGCCTGCCGCGCGCCCGCCGCGGGAGCGGCGGCCCGTCACCGGTCGCCGACGGGAACGGCAGTTCGGCGCGATGGGCCCTCCCCGTCCCCGGCGGCCCGTCAGGGCACCCGGGCGTCCGTGAGTCTGACGGAAGCCGACAAGGCGTGCTCCGCTTTCCTGTCGCTTCACCCGCCGGGTTACCCACCAGTCACTGGTCAGACTGGTGAATCCCGCTGCACACGCACCAAAAGGGGGACGCCATGAACGGCTCGCGGATCGCCGCGGTCGGCCACTACCAGCCCGCACGCATCCTGACCAACGAGGATCTGGCGGGCCTGGTGGACACCAGTGACGAATGGATCACGAGCCGGGTCGGCATCCGCACCCGCCACATCGCCGGTCCCGACGAACCGGTGGACGAGCTCGCCGCCCACGCCGCCGCCAAGGCGCTCGCCTCGGCCGGTCTGCTGCCCGACGACATCGACCTGGTGCTGGTGGCGACCTCGACCGCCATCGACCGCTCCCCGAACATGGCCGCCCGGGTCGCCGCCCGTCTGGGCCTGCCCGCGCCGGCCGCGATGGACATCAACGTCGTGTGCGCCGGATTCACCCACGCCCTGGCCACCGCCGACCACGCGGTGCGGGCGGGCGGTGCGCGCCGGGTGCTCGTGGTCGGCGCCGACAAGATGTCCGAGGTCGCCGACTGGACC
>DASTDN010000198.1:0-8899 GCA_035710365.1 Streptomyces sp.
CGGCTGCTGCCGACCGCCGAGGTCGGCTTCCTCGGCATGATCCGCAACGAGGAGACGCTCCAGGCCTCCACGTACGCGACGCGCATGCCCGAGGACCTCTCGGGGCGTCAGGTCTACGTCCTGGACCCGATGCTGGCGACGGGCGGCACGCTCGTCGCGGCGATCCAGGAGCTGATCCGGCGCGGCGCCGACGACGTGACCGCCGTGGTGCTGCTGGCGGCGCCCGAGGGCGTCGAGGTCATGGAGCGCGACCTGGCGGACACCCCGGTGACGGTCGTGACGGCGTCCGTCGACGAGCGGCTCAACGAGCACGGCTACATCGTGCCGGGGCTGGGCGACGCGGGGGACCGGATGTACGGGGCGGCCGAGTAGCACGCCGCACGCCGTGAGGGGGAGGGGCCGCCGCCGTTGCCCGGCGCCGGCCCCTCCCCCTCACACCGTTCAGGTGCCGCTCAGCAGCCCTCGCGCGACTTCGTCGGGGCCGGGGCGGGATGCCTCAGCTTCGTCAGGGCCTTGGCCGCGGCCGCCTTCGGGGTCAGCGACGTGAAGGCGTCGCCGATGATCAGGTCCACCTCGGTGCTCTTGCGGGCGGGCTCGGTGCGGGACTCGGCGGTGGCGAGCTGGGTACCGAGCACCGGCAGCGAGGTCTTCAGGGCCGCCGCCGGTCCCAGCAGGAGGCCGGTGCCCTTGACCTTCTTGTCGTACTCCTTGGTCGCGTTTCCGATCTCGCCGATGCGGAAGCCGCGCTTCTTCAGCTCGTCCGCGGTCTTCTTGGCGAGACCGGAGCGGGTCGTGGCGTTGAGGACGTTCACCTTGATCTTGCCGGGGGCGGGGAGGGCGACCGGGGTGCTGGGGCTCGGCGAGGGGCTCGCCCCGGCCGCCGGGCAGTCCTCGGCGGAGCCGGCTGCCGATGCCTCGTCGCCGCCCGTGAAGACGTCGATGAGCTGCATCGTGCCCCACCCGACCAGACCCAGCGCGGCGACGCACGCGACCGTGACCACCGCCAGCCTGCGGCCCCGGCGTCGGCGCATCCGCGGGTACTTGTCCCCCGTGATCCGGTACTGGCCGCCCATGCCTGGGGGAGTCAGCATGCTCATGAACGCAGCGTAGTGCGATCGGGCGGCGATGCCTACTAGATGATCATTCGACACCACGCAGTCCAACCCGAAAGGGGCAAGGGCGGGACACCGGGTGGGGCGAACGGGCGGGTGCGGGCGCGCCGGGCTTCACTACGCGGCGCGGGACACGGCGTCCTCGGCTCAGTCCAGCTCCAGGACGCGGGCGTGGAGGACCTGGCGCTGCTGGAGGGCCGCGCGGACCGCGCGGTGCAGGCCGTCCTCCAGATACAGGTCGCCCTGCCACTTCACGACGTGCGCGAAGAGGTCGCCGTAGAAGGTGGAGTCCTCGGCGAGGAGGGTTTCCAGATCGAGCTGCTGCTTGGTCGTCACCAGTTGATCGAGGCGGACCGGGCGCGGCGCGACGTCCGCCCACTGCCGGGTGCTTTCCCGGCCGTGGTCGGGGTACGGCCGGCCGTTTCCGATGCGCTTGAAGATCACACGGAAAGCCTACCGGGCGAGACGTTCCGGGCGCAGCCACGGCCGGTGGGTGCGGCGCCGGAAAACACGCCGTGAACCCGGGCAAACGGGAGCGGGGCGCCGATATGAGTGCCGGCCGTGCGCGGCTCCCGCCGCCCGGCGGCGGGAGCGGTCACCTGCTACGCCCCGGAGTTCTCCGGTCCGGCCGCCGCGGCCCTGGCCGCCTTGGCCGCCGCCTTGGCCTCCTGCTTGTGCGCGCGGACCTTCGCCAGGCTCTCCGGGCCCGTGATGTCCGCGACCGAGCGGTACGCCTTCGGCTCGCCGTACGCCCCCGCCGCCTCCCGCCAGCCGGACGGCCGTACGCCGAGCTGCTTGCCCAGCAGGGCGAGGAAGATCTGCGCCTTCTGCCTGCCGAACCCGGGCAGGGCGGCCAGCCGCCCGAGCAGGTCGGCCCCGCTGTCCACGTCCCGCCAGACCGCCTCCGCGTCGCCGTCGTAGTGCTCCACGAGGTACTGGCACATCTGCTGGATCCGCCTGGCCATGGAGCCCGGGTAGCGGTGCACGGCCGGCTTGCGCGACAGGAGCGCGGCGAAGGCGTCCGGGTCGTGGGCGGCGACGTCGTGCGCGTCCAGGTCGTCGGCGCCGAGCCGCCGGGCGATCGTCGCCGGGCCCTTGAACGCCCACTCCATAGGAACCTGCTGGTCCAGCAGCATGCCGACCAGCGCGGCGAGCGGGCTGCGCCCGAGGAGCGCGTCGGCCTCGGGGTCCTGGGCGAGGTGCAGGGTGACGTCCATGGGCCGATCATCCCGCGCCGGACACTCCGGCGCGCGCCGCCGCCGGGCGGTGAGCCGCGGGTAGCCTTCGGCGGATGAGCCCCGAGGACCTCGTCGCCCTGTACGGACTGGAACCGATCCCGCGTGAGGGCGGCCTGTTCCGGCGCACCTGGGCCGGACCCGAGCGACCCGACGGCAGACCCGAGGGCTCGGCCATCGTGGTCCTGCTGACGCCGGGCGACCACTCCGCCCTGCACCGCCTCCCCGCCGACGAGATCTGGCACTTCTACCTCGGCGACCCCCTCGAACTGCTCCTCCTCGCCCCCGACGGCTCCTCACGCACGGTCGTGCTGGGCCAGGACCTCGCCGCGGGCCAGCACGTGCAGTTCACCGTCCCGGCCCGCACCTGGATGGGCGGGCGGGTCGCCGCGGGCGGCGCCTGGTCCTTCCTGGGCTGCACGATGGCGCCCGGCTTCACCTACGCGGACTACGAACACGGCGAGGCGGCGCACCTCACGGCCCGGTACCCCGCCGAGGCCGCCCGCATCGCCCGACTGTGCCGCCCGTGAACGCCCCCGGACTGCTCTCCGGCCAGGTCGCCCTCGTCACCGGCGCGGGCGGCGGCATCGGCCGCGGCATCGCCCTGCGCTTCGCCGAGGAGGGCGCGGCCGTCGCCCTGCACTGCCGTACGGCCGTGGCGGCGGCGGACGACGTGGCCGGCCGCATCCGGGCGGCGGGCGGCCGGGCCGTCGTGCTGCGCGCCGACCTCACCGACGAGGACGCCTGCCGCCGACTGGTCGGCGAGGCCGCCGGCTTCGGCGGCGGCCGGCTGACCGCGCTGGTCAACAACGCGGGCGTCCAGCCCGTCCGGGAACTGCCCGGCATGACGGCCGACGAGTGGCGCGCGGTCGTCGACACGAACCTCACCAGCGTCTTCGCCTGCACCCAGGCCGCCGCCGACCTCATGCGCGCCCAGGACGACGGCGGTTCGGTCACCCACATCGCCTCCGTCGAGGCCCACGCCCCGGCCCCGGGCCACGCCCACTACAGCGCCGCGAAGGCCGCGGTCGTCATGCACGCCCGCGCGGCGGCCCTCGAATACGGCCCGCACGGCATCCGCGTCAACACGGTCTCCCCGGGCCTCATCGACCGCGAGGGCCTGGCCGGGGACTGGCCGGACGGCGTCCGGCGCTGGCTGCGGGCCGCCCCCACGGGCCGCCTGGGCCGCCCGGAGGACGTCGCGGACGCGTGCGTGTTCCTGGCCTCCCGCCTGGCGTCCTGGGTGACGGGCCACGACCTGGTGGTCGACGGGGGAGTGTCGGCCCGCCCGCACTGGTGACGCGTGGCGGGGCCCGCCCGTATTGACGGTGCGTGCCGGGCCCGTCCGCGGGGGTGGCGCGTGTGGGGTCTGACCTCATTGGTGGCGCGTGTGGGGCCTGCCCGCAGTGATGTGCGCGGGCGCCCGTACTGGTGGTGCGCGCCCGGCCGGGGCGGTGGCCCGTTCGATCATTCCCTCCGCGTGTACGGCGTCCGGGCGGCAAGGGCGGCGAGGGCGGCGAGGGCGACGGTCCGGGTGCCCGACGTGGACCGGGTGCCGGTGGCACACCGCTCTCGCCCCCGCCCCGCGGCCCCGGCCCGGACATCGGCGACCCGACCGCCGGTACCGGCGGTCGGCCAGGCGCCGGACCACTGCTGCCCGGGACCGCTCAACTGCCCCTGCCGCAAAGACCGTTGTCGTAGGGAAACCTCCGTGTTCCACTAGCTCTCCTCAAGCTGTCCTCGGACACAGCGGTCACTGGATTCACCCGCCGGGGCGGGCGGGCACATCATGGGGGGCCCATGCACGAAGACGTGGGGTTGGAGAAACTGCTGGGCGAGGAGGGCTTCTTCGCCCGCCTGCTGGGGCGGTCGCCGTCGGGAGCGGGCCGGGACCTCCTCTACGGGCCCGACCTCCCCGTCGTCCTGCTCACCGGCGGGCCCGGCACGGGCAAGGGCCGGCTGCTGAGAGCCGTACGCGACCGGTACGCCACCCAGGTGCCGGTGATCCACCTGGACTGCGCCTCACCCGTGTACGCGGACCGGGCCGAGCCGGAGCCCGACGCCCGCTCGGCCGCCACCGAGGTCCTGGTCGACGTGGCCCGCCGGCTGTGCGTCTGGCAGGGGACGGGCGGCTCGTTCGCCTTCCCGCGCCTGTTCGCGGGCCTGGCGATGATCGCGGCCGGCGTCGCCGAGGGCACCCCCGAGGCGGTCGCCACCGAGGTGGAACGCTACGAGGACCTGCCCCAGCGGCAACGTTTCCGCGGCCTGGGAACCGGCGACCTGTGGCGCGGCGTGCTCCGCGGCACCGCCCGCAACCTCCTCACCACCCTCTCCGGCCAGGCCCTCGACCCGTACTCGGCGGCCGTGAGCAACGCCCTGCTCGACGCCCTCTTCGAACATCTGGCACCCCGCGGCCGGACCGAACTGGAGCGGATCTACGGCGCCTACCCCGGCGCGGCCGGCCAGCCCCGGCACGGGCTGCTCAACCTCGCCGCCGACTTCCGGGAGGGCGGCACGGCACGCGAACTCGCCGAGGGGTTCCTGTTCCGGGCGCTGCGCGAGGACCTGGAAGCGGCGTACGCGTCCCCGTCCGGCTGGCTGCGCCGCGTCGGCCGCCCCGGGCTGCTGCTGGACCACGCCGAAGTCCCCCTGGGGGAACTGCTGCTGCGGGCCGTCCTCGCCGACCGGCGGGGCGGGCAGCGCGACCGCGTGGTGATCGTGGGCACCGCGCGCCGCGCCGACGGCGGCGCCTTCCTGCACGGCGGGCTGCCGCCCGGCGACGTGACACCCCCGGCGCGGTTCCGGCCCGCCGACGGCGGGCCTCCCGAGTGGACCAGGCCCCGCGCGTCCGGCGCCGACCAGGCACCCCTGGCCGACGGCGTACTGCTCCTGCGCATGCCGCTGCTCACCGGCGACCAGCTCCGCAGGGAGACCGAGCGCCGCCAGCAGCGCGCCGAGCCGGAGGGCGGCACCAACCGCCGCCGCATCGACGCCGCCGTGGCACGGCTGAGCGGCGGACGACCGCACACCGTGATCCGGCTGGCCGAGGCCGTCGCCGCGTTCCGGATGCCGGCGGACGCCAACGACCGCGACGTCCTGGACGCCCCCCTGCGCCCGCCCGGCGACGGCTCCGCCGAGCAGCGCGTCGTGGACGTCCTGCTGACCGAACTCGTCCTGGACCAGTTGCCGGTACGGCTGCCGGACGAACACCACGACCAGTGGCTCGACCTGCTCACCCACCTCTCGGTCGCGCACGACGAGGAGTGCGCGGACGTCCTGCTCCGCCACCACCAGGCCGGCCGCGTCCACCGCCTGACCGCCCACCACGTGGCGCAACTGCTCACCGACACCGGATGGCCGCGCTGCGAACGCCACTTCATCGGCGACTTCGGCCTCCGCCAGATGCTCGTGCACCGGCTGTACGGACTGAGCCCCGACGGCGCCGCCTGGTACGCCGACCACCACCTGCTGCGCGACCACTACGCGACCCGGGCGACCACCCCCGCGCCCGGAGCGGCACCCGTACCCGGCACAGCCCCCGAACCGGGGCGGGCGTTCCGCTCGCTCACCGCGCACCGCATGAACCACCACCTGGTGTCCGGCGGCGCCGACGAGGTCGTCGGCCACCTCACGGCCACCCTGCCCGGCCGCCCCCTCGACTGGTGCGAGGATCTGCTGGAGATCGCGCAGGCCCCCTACCCGGGGGGCGCGGACGCCCGGCGGGAACGCGCCCAGGGACTGGTGGCGGCCGATGGCCCGGCCCTGCGCCGCACCGTCGACCAGTTGCTGCACGCGGTGTGGCTGTGCGAGGAACGCACCCGGCCCACCGGCCGTGAGACCGCCCGCACCCTGGCGAAACTGCTCGACCTCCTGTCGATTATGGACTTCGAGGGCGCGGGCCTGCTCAGCAGGACGGCCACCGACTGGAGCGGCCTGGCGGAGAACGAACAGCCGCTGCTCCGCTGCACCTGCACGGATCAGCTCGGGCGAAGGAGGTAGACGGCGATGCCCAAGTGGAAGAAGATCCTCTACGCGCTGCTGGCCGCGGTGGTGCTCGTCGCGGCGGCCTGGACCACGCTCACCGTCCTCGACGAACTGGGCACCTGCGCCGACGGCATCGAACGCGTCGACGACGAGTGCATCGGCGTGGACGGCACGGGCTACGACTTCGGCACCCCGGAGATCCGCGCCGTGGCACACGCCATCGCCGCCGAGAACGCCCGGATCGCCGACGAGCCGCACGTGACCGTGGCCATGATGCTCCCCCTCCAGTCGGACCAGCCGGCGCTGCGCCGCCAGATGCGCAGCGACCTCCAGGGCGCCTACCTGGGCCAGCGGCAGGCCAACAAGGGCGAGGGCGAACCGCCCAGGATCCGCCTGGTGCTGGCCAACCCCGGCCGGGACTACGGGCACCAGGCGCGGATCGTGGACACCCTGCTGCGGATGGCGGACTCGTCCGAGGACCGGCTGCGGGCCGTCACGGGCTTCAACCTCAGCCTCGACGAGACCGAGGCGGCCGTCGAACGCCTGACGAAGGAGCGGATCCCGGTCCTCGCCTCCCGCATCAGCGGAGACCGCATCGCCAACAAGGAGAGCGCGGACGGCCTGGCACGCCCCGAGTTCCCGGGCCTCGCCCGCATCCTCCCCACCAACGGGCAGGCGGCCCAGGCCCTCGCCAACTTCCACGGCGAACAGGGCCAGCAGAACCACAGGACCGTCCTGGTCTACGACCGGCGCCCCCGCGACCGCTACAACGAGTCGCTGGCGAAAGCATTCAGCGGCATCAAGGAGAAGGGCCCGGACGGCCCCGCCCCGATGTCCTTCGAGTCCCCGTCGATCGACGCGGCGGGCGACACCGGCAACCAGTTCACCGACATCGCCCACAACATCTGCGGCTCCGAGGCGGACACCGTCTACTTCGCGGGCCGCACCCTGCACCTGCGCCTCTTCGCCCTCAAGCTCGCCGAGGTGGGCTGCGAGGACCGGGCCTACACCGTCATCAGCGGCTCCGACGCCGCCTCCCTGCGCCAGACCATGGCGGACAAGGACTGGGCCCAGTTGCGCGGCGACGGCAGCAGACCGCGGGTGACGGTCCAGTACGCGGCCCCCGCCCATCCGGAGGCCTGGGCCACCGAACTGTCCAGATGGAAGAAGGAGTACAAGTCGCGGCACCACCGCGCCCCCACCCCACAGGAACTCCCGCAGTACCTGACGGAGCCGGCCAAGGCCCTGGACACCCTGAACCAGCACATCCGCACCGTCCAGGCGGAGGGCAAGGACCTCGGCTCCACCCCCAGCCTCAAAGACTCCCGCACCATGCTCGTCTACGACGGCCTCATCACCATCGGCAAGGCCCTCCACCAGGCCCAGACCCCCGGCACCGACACCCCGCCCACCCCCAAGGACGTCGGCACCCGCTGGCCCCTCTTCCAGTCCCGCCACCGCATCCAGGCCACCAGCGGCCTGATCTGCCTCACCAACGCCGGCAACCCCTACGACAAACCGGCCGCGGTGGTCGAACTCGACCCCGGCAGAACAGGCCGGGGCACCCTCAAGTTCGTAGGCCTCGGCTGGCCCGAGAACCACCCCCAGCCACGGGACTGCGTGGTGCCCGACGGAAGGTCCTGAGGACAGCGGTAGGTCCTGAGGACAGCGGAGGGTCCCTGAGGAAGAGGAGACAAGCGACGGGGCCCGCCAGGCGGCGGGCCCCGCATCCCAGGCGAGCCCGGTGGGACAACCGCCGAAGGCTCAGCGCTTCTTGGTCTTCTTCTTCTGCACCGGGGTCCAGGGCCCCCTGTGCAACTGGCAGCGTGAATAGCCGATCATCGCCGGCTTCCGGCACCGCTTGCCGCTCCTGGTCTCGGTCGAACCGCACCTGACCTGCTTGCCCATGTGTCCTCCCCCTCCGACGGAACACAGCAACACCGGGTCCATCGTCGCGAGACCGGGGACACCAATGCCCCACTCATGGCACCAATCGGCCGATTCATGCGCCTTCGTGCCCGAATCCAACGCCACCGACTCCGCGCGCCCCGCGAAGAGGGCCGAGCCGCAAACGGCGTCGGCACGGAACCGCCTCCACCCGCGTCCCAGGACGCCCGGGACGCGGGTCAGGACGACAACGACGAAGGGCCCCCTGTTTCCAGGGGGCCCTTCGACATCGTGCCCGGTGAGGCACTGGCGGAGGATACGAGATTCGAACTCGTGAGGGGTTGCCCCCAACACACTTTCCAACTGTGTTGGTGGGGCGGTGGGTGTCGTTCGGGGGCGTTCACCAGCGTTCATGAGGGGCTGACCGCGGGGGAGGCCTCAGGTGTGGGTCCCTTCTGAACGCCCGTGAACGAGGCTGAATGAGACGGAAACGGAGACGGAGCAGGATCGGACCCTTACGAGGTCACGGCCATCGGGGGACGCCGCCGGCATTCCTGACTGAGTCGTACCGTCCGCGGCATGCCAAGACCGGGGCTACTCCGGGAATACACAGACCCAGACGTGATCAGTGTGGAAGCAGAAGCCGTCAGAACGCATGGTTGGCTCCGTGAAGGAGACGAT
>DASTDN010000199.1:0-2015 GCA_035710365.1 Streptomyces sp.
GGTCCCAGGAGTCGGTGGGGACGCCGTCGAAGGAGACGAAGCGGTCGCCGGCCTTGAGGCCCGCCGCGGCGGCCGGGGCGGCCGGGTCGGAGCTCTCGCAGGTGTCGCGCTTCTCGCTCTGGGAGATGACGCACTTGGAGACCGAGCCGACCGTGGTGGTCTGCTGGGTGATGCCGAAGCCCATCAGGACGACGAGGAACAGCGCGACGGCGAGGACCAGGTTCATGAAGGGGCCCGCGAACATCACGACGACGCGCTTCCAGGGCGCGCGCGTGTAGAACAGGCGGGACTCGTCGCCCGGCTTGAGCTCCTCGAACGCGGCGGAGCGGGCGTCCTCGATCATGCCGCGCCAGGGCGAGGTGGAGCGGGCCTCCAGGCGTCCGTCGGGGCCGGGCGGGAACATGCCGATCATGCGGATGTAACCGCCGAAGGGGATGGCCTTGACGCCGTACTCCGTCTCGCCCTTCGTGCGGGAGAAGATCGTCGGGCCGAAGCCGACCATGTACTGCGGCACGCGGATGCCGAACAGCTTGGCGGTCGACAGGTGTCCCAGCTCGTGCCAGGCGATGGACAGGAGCAGGCCCACGGCGAAGAGCGCTATGCCGAGGATGAACATCAGGGTCGTCATGCACGCGCCTCCGCGCTCGCCGTCCGCGCTGTCAGTTCCCGGGCCCGGGTGCGGGCCCAGGTCTCCGCTTCCAGGACGTCCGGCAGGGTCAGGGAAGTTCCCGTGGCCGGAGTGCCGTGTTCTCCCACCACGCGGGTGACGGTGTCCATGATTCCGTTGAACGGCAGTTCCCCGCGCAGGAAGGCGTCCACGCACTCCTCGTTGGCGGCATTGAACACCGCCGGGGCGGTGCCCGCGAGCTCGCCGACGTGCCGGGCGAGGCTCACCGACGGGAACGCGTCGTTGTCGAGGGGGAAGAACTCCCAGGTCGACGCGGTGTTCCAGTCGAAGGCGGGGGCGGCGTCCGGGACGCGCTGCGGCCAGCCGAGGCCGATGGCGATCGGGCCGCGCATGTCGGGGGGCGTCGCCTGCGCCATCGTGGAGCCGTCGGTGTACTCGATCATCGAGTGGACGTACGACTGCGGGTGGACGACGACCTCGATGCGGTCGAAGGGGATGTCGTAGAGGAGGTGTGCCTCGATGACCTCCAGGCCCTTGTTGACCAGGGTCGCGGAGTTGACCGTGATCACCGGGCCCATGGCCCAGGTGGGGTGGGCGAGGGCGTCCTCGACGGTGACGCCCGCCAGGTCCGCCCGGGTGCGCCCCCGGAAGGGGCCGCCGGACGCGGTGACGACGAGTTTGCGCACGTCGGCGCGGGTGCCGGCGGCGAGCGCCTGGAACAGGGCGGCGTGCTCGGAGTCGACCGGGATGATCTGTCCGGGCCCGGCGGCGGCCCGGACCAGCGGGCCGCCCACGATGAGCGACTCCTTGTTGGCGAGGGCGAGCGTGCGGCCCGCCTCCAGGGCGGCGAGGGTGGGGGCCAGGCCGATGGAGCCGGTGATGCCGTTGAGGACGGTGTGGCAGTCGGAGGCGGCGAGCAGGGTGGCCGCGTCGGGCCCGGCCAGGATCTCGGGGAGCGGCTCCCCCGCCCCGTACCGGGCGGCGAGCGCCTCGCGCAGGGCCGGTACGGCGTCCTCGCGGGCCACCGCGACGGTGCGCGCCCCGAGCCGGTGCGCCTGCTCGGCGAGCAGGGCGGCCCGGCCGCCGTTGGCGGACAGGCCGGTGACGCGGAACCGGCCGGGGTTGCGCAGCACGAGGTCGACGGCCTGGGTGCCGACGGACCCGGTGGAGCCGAGGATCACCACGTCCTTCGGGCCGTCTCCCGCGACGGGGTCGTACACCAGGTGCGGGTCGGCGAGGGGGGCTGGAGTGTCGCTCATCCCCCCATTGTGTCCGTACGGGGACGGGGGACGGACAGCGCGTCCCCCTGCCGGGTGGTGCGCCGGGGCGCCCACGGTGACGCCTCGCGCCGTGCCTGCCGGGGCTCGCGCCCTGGGTGTCGTGACGG
>DASTDN010000200.1:0-5104 GCA_035710365.1 Streptomyces sp.
CCTCTCGCAGCAGCTCAGCAAGCGCGGCATCCAGCACGAGGTGCTGAACGCCAAGCAGCACGACCGGGAGGCGCAGATCGTCGCCCAGGCCGGCCGCAGGGGCGCCGTGACGGTCGCCACCAACATGGCCGGCCGTGGTACGGACATCAAGCTCGGCGGCAACCCCGACGACCTCGCCGAGGCGGAGCTGCGCCAGCGCGGCCTCGACCCCGAGGAGCACATCGAGGAGTGGGCCGCGGCCCTGCCCGAGGCCCTGGAGCGGGCCGAGAAGGCGGTGCGGACGGAGTTCGACGACGTCAAGAAGCTCGGCGGGCTCTACGTCCTCGGGACCGAGCGGCACGAGTCGCGGCGTATCGACAACCAGTTGCGCGGTCGTTCCGGCCGTCAGGGCGACCCGGGCGAGTCCCGCTTCTACCTGTCGCTCGGCGACGACCTGATGCGCCTGTTCAAGGCCCAGATGGTCGAGCGCGTGATGTCGATGGCGAACGTCCCGGACGACGTGCCGATCGAGAACAAGATGGTCACGCGCGCGATCGCGTCGGCCCAGTCGCAGGTCGAGACGCAGAACTTCGAGACCCGTAAGAACGTCCTGAAGTACGACGAGGTCCTCAACCGGCAGCGCGAGGTCATCTACGGCGAGCGCCGTCGCGTCCTGGAGGGCGAGGACCTGCACGAGCAGATCCAGCACTTCATGGACGACACGATCGACGCCTACATCCAGGCGGAGACCGCGGAGGGCTTCCCGGAGGACTGGGACCTGGACCGGCTGTGGGGCGCGTTCAAGCAGCTCTACCCGGTGAAGACGACCGTCGAGGAGCTGGAGGAGGCGGCCGGTGACCGCGCGGGTCTGACCGCCGAGTTCATCGAGGAGTCCGTCAAGGACGACATCCACGACCAGTACGAGGCGCGTGAGGCGCAGCTCGGTTCCGAGATCATGCGAGAGCTGGAGCGCCGGGTCGTACTGTCGGTCCTGGACCGCAAGTGGCGCGAGCACCTCTACGAGATGGACTACCTCCAGGAGGGCATCGGCCTGCGCGCGATGGCCCAGAAGGACCCGCTGGTCGAGTACCAGCGCGAGGGCTTCGACATGTTCCAGGCCATGATGGAGGGCATCAAGGAGGAGTCCGTCGGCTACCTGTTCAACCTGGAGGTCCAGGTCGAGCAGCAGGTCGAGGAGGTCCCGGTCGAGGACGCCCGTCCGCAGGAGCAGGCGAAGCAGGACGCGGTGCCGGCGCAGGCCGGCGGGCGCCCGGAGATCCGCGCCAAGGGCCTGGACGCCCCGCAGCGGCGGAACCTGCACTTCTCCGCGCCGACCGTCGACGGTGAGGGCGGCACCATCGAGGGCGACTTCGCCACGGACGACGAGCCGGTGCGCTCCCAGGCCGACGGCCTGACGCGTGCGGAGCGCCGCAAGCAGGCGAAGGGCGGCCGCCGCCGCAAGAAGTGACGGACGCTCCGCGAGGAGCGAGCGATGGGGAAGGGCCGGACGCCGTGAGGCGTCCGGCCCTTCGCCGTGAGCGGGCCCGGGGCCGTCGCTGCGGCACGGAATCGGCCAGATTCGTTGCCGCCGGTGGTCGGCCACTTGGCCGGTTGTTTGGCCGGTTGTGTGGCCGGTCGTTTGGCCGGGCCTTGTGGCGTGTGGCCGTCATGCCTGGGGCGGTGGTGATGAGTGGGGGCGCGTGTGGCGTCGGCGCTGGGCGCTCGGCAGGCCGCGGGTGGTGGCTGTCCCTTCGGTGCGTGTTCGGTGTGTGCGTGACGGCGGTGCGTGTGCCGTGTGTGGGGCGACGGCGGTTCGATTCGTCGCTCTGCGGTGTGGTCCCCGAGGCCGAGTGGCTGCGGCTGCGGCCCTGCGGGGCCCGAGCCTGGTTTCGGGCCACCTGGTCCCGGGCTCCCCGTTCCGGTTCCACCCCGGTCAGGCCCCCCGGTCAGGTCCCCCCTGGTCTGGGGCCGGCTGGAACCCGGCTCCAGACCTGGCGGTCCGGCCTTCGGGACGGCTTGCCCCGGCCACGGCTTGGCCCAGCACGCGCCGGGCTGAGCTTCCGGCTGTGTCTGCGTATCGGCGTATCGGCGTGACGGCTGTTGTTGCCGTTGCCGTTGCCGTTGCCGCGGGTGTCGGAGTTCGGGGCCGGGCCTGCCGTGTGGTCGGGAGCGGGCCTGGGGTGTGTCGGCTGGTGTGGCCCGGGCCCTCGTCGCCGAGGGCCCGGGCCTTGGGTGTGGTCGGTGCTGTGGGCCCGGCGATCGGGCCTGGGCGGTGTCGGCTGCCTCCCTGCGGGTCATCCTGTGTGGGCCGGGCCGGTGGCCCCACCGGTCGGAGTGCTGGCCGGGTCAGTGCCCTCAACCGGTTCGTGTGCCTGGCCGGGTCGGTGTCCCGACCGGCCGTGGGGACCGGCCCGGCGTCGGACGGAGCGGTGCGGCAGGAGGGGCGTCGACGTGCTGCGGGGTGGGGTCAGTCCTCCGTGACGCGTGGTGTGCGGGGGCCGCCCAGTTCGACCGCAGTGCAGCGCCAGCGCAGGTCGCGGCCCCGTTCCAGGCGGAAGGCCATGGCGCGCAGGCGGTCGCCGGCTCCGATGCGGGCGAAGGCCTCGATGGCGCCGGGGCGGGGTTCGAAGTAGCCGATGTCGCGGACGACGGGGTGGGGTCCGCGGGTGCGCAGCGGACGGCGTTCGGCGAGCCGGACGAGGTCGTCGTAGGCGGGCCCGGCGGTGTGCCGGAGCATCCAGTGCACGGGGCGCCGGCCGCTGAGGACGGCGAGGAGACGGTCGGCGAAGAGGTCCGTGGGCTCGGGCTGCGGGACGGGCCCGTGGGCGGCGTCGGCGGGCACGGAGGTGGCACGGATCGCGTGCCCCGCTCCCGGTGCCGGGCGGACGGCCGCGTTCGCGGCCCTCGCCGGTGGGCGGGTCGCCCGGCGGCGGCCGGTGGTGAGGGTGATCGGCCGGCGGGTGCCGGTGGCGGTGGGCGGGCGGGTGTCCGCGGGCCCCGGGGCCGGGTGGTGCGGGTTGCCCCGGGGGCGGTCGTCCGGGGCCGTGGTGCGGGCCTGGTCTCCGCCCGGGGCGCGGGGCGGCGTACCGGACGGACGACGGGCGTCCGGGCGGCCCGGCGGGCGCGTGGACGGGCGTCGTCGGTTCCTGGTCATGACCTTGATCATGTGGGTCCCCGTTCGGCGGGCCCGGAATATATACCGGGCAGTAACTTCCTGTCGGGTGATCTTGTACGGGGAGGCGGGCGAGTGCGCAAGCGGCGCGGAGGTGGGCCGGACGGCCTGGGGAGACTCACTCATGCGGGTGATGACGGGCGTGCCGGGGCCGGGTTGTCGCGGGTGCACCGGGTGAATCCGTGGCCCGAGGTGGACGGTCCGGAGGGTGAGCGCAGGGACTCGAAAGGGGGCACCCGCACGTATCCTGGAGGGCCTCCGGCTGACGCGGGCGCCCCCGTCGGCCCTCGCGGACCCGGGGCCCCCGCGCCCCACGACGAAAGCGGCCAGACATGCGCGTCTACGTCCCCCTGACCCTCCCCGCCCTCGCCGAGGCGTACAAGACGGGTGAGCTGGGGACCGGGGCGCTGACGGCGTACGCGGTCACGCCCGCGCTGCGCGAGTGGTACCTCTCGGACGACCTGGAGGAGCTGGAGTACGCGGCCCTGAACCGTGCCGCTCTCGCCTCCCTGCGGCTGCTCGCCGCCGACGCGGAGGCGCCGCGCCGCCGGGTCGTGGTCGCCGCCGACGTGCCCGACGCCGCGACGCGTGCCGACCCGGACCGCGCCCTCGATCCGGCCGCGCTCGGCGAGGTGCACGTCGCCGGGCCCGTGGCGCTGGCCCGGGTGGCGGCGGTGCACGCGGACGCCGACGACGCGGAGGAGGACGTGACCGCCGCGGCCCTGGCGCTGCCCGCGGCCGACGGCGGGGACGACGACGCGCAGTTCGTCGTGGACGGCGCCGACGACCACGAGCTGCTGTGGTTCGCGACCCAGGAGATCCCCGGCCTGGTGGGCCTCGGTCACTGACCGGCCTGCGGTTTCACCCGATTGTCAGTGGTGCCGGGTACGTTCTTTCGCATGGGGACGACGACAGGGGCGCACATCGTCTGGGACTGGAACGGGACGCTGTTCCACGACCTGGACGCCATCATCGGGGCGACGAACGCGGCATTCGCCGAGCTGGGGCTGACACCGATCACGCTGGAGCGGTACCGGGAGCTGTACTGCGTACCGGTGCCGAAGTTCTACGAGCGGCTCATGGGGCGGCTGCCCACCGACGCGGAGTGGCGGCTCATGGACGACACCTTCCACCGGTACTACACGGAGCACCGGGTGGGCTGCGGCCTGGCCGAGGGGGCGGCGGAGCTGCTGACCGGCTGGCGGTCGGCCGGACACAGCCAGTCGATCCTCAGCCTGTACGGGCACGACGAGCTGGTTCCGCTGGTCAGAGGGCTCGGAATCGAGGGGTACTTCCTGCGGATCGACGGGCGGACCGGGCCGTCCGGGGGCGGCAAGGCCGAGCACATGGTGCGGCATCTGGGCGCCCTCGGCGACCTGGCCGGCGTGGACCCGGCGCGCACCGTCGTGATCGGCGACGCGGCCGACGACGCGCTGGCGGCGAGACACGTGGGGGCGAGCGCCGTGCTGTACACGGGGGGATCGCACAGCCGGGCCAGCCTCGAAGCGGTGGGCGTACCGGTGGTGGACACGCTGGCGGAGGCGGTTGCCGAGGCGCAGCGGCTCGCGGCCTGACCCCGTTCGGGGAACAGCGGCCCGGCCGGGGCGGGCATCGCCCGCGTCGCCCGCGGCGGGGCCGGTGCCCCGGTGGCGGGGCCGGTGACTCCACCCGGCCGGGCGGTGCCCCTCCGGTCCGGCGAGGCGGTGTCCGTACGGCAAGGCGGAGCCCCCTCCGAGGGGCGGCGGCCCGCCCGGCCCCCACCCACATCGCCACGGTGCGCCAGGCTTCCGGGTCTCCGGGTCTCCGGGTCTCCGGGTCTCCGGGACACCGGGACACCGGGACACCGGGACACCGGGACACCGGGACACCGGGACACCGGGACACCGGGACACCGGGACACCGGGTCTCCTACGACAGGCCTCCACCTTTGCCCTCTGTGCAGAACGTCAAACT
>DASTDN010000201.1:0-6603 GCA_035710365.1 Streptomyces sp.
CGCGCAGTTCGGCGGCGAGCCGGGCGAACCGCACGCGCGCCTCCGGCGAGAACGGCAGCGCGTCGTCGCTGCCGGCGCCGCCGGGGCCCGCGGGGCCGGGGCCGCCGGACGGGGATTCCAGGAAGGTGTCGAGGGCGTCCGCGAGGGAGACCACCTCGGCCGGGTCGACGCCCTCGACGGCCGCGGCGAGCCGGCGGTCCGGGTCGTCGTCGCCGTCCACGCGCGCGTGCGACACGAGCAGCCGGGCGCGGCGCCCCAGGAGGGCGAGGTCGCGCGGGCCGATGCGCCAGCGCGGTCCGGTCAGCAGCCGCACCAGGGCGGCGTTGGCCCCCGGGTCCTGGAGGACCTCGCAGACGGCGACGAGGTCGGCGACCTCGGGCAGGTGCAGCAGCCCGGACAGGCCGACGACCTCGACGGGGACGTCCCGGGCGACGAGGGCGCCCTGGATGTCGGCGAAGTCGGTCGCCGTGCGGCACAGGACGGCGATCTCGCCGGGTGGGGTGCCGGTGCGCACGAGGTGGGCGAGGGAGTCCGCCAGCCAGTCGATCTCCTCGGCGTGGGTGGGCAGCAGGGCGCAGCGGACCAGCCCGTCGTGTTCGGCGCCGGGGGCGGGGCGGAGGGCCTCCACGCCCGCGTGCATGGCGCGCAGCGGTGCGGCGAGGCCGTTGGCCAGGTCGAGGAGGCGTCCGCCGCTGCGGCGGTTCTCGCTGAGGGCCTGCCGGGTGGCGGGGCGGCCGTCCGCGTGGGCGAAGTGCTCGGGGAAGTCGTCGAGGTTGGCGACGGAGGCGCCGCGCCAGCCGTAGATCGCCTGGCAGGGGTCGCCGACGGCGGTGACGGGGTGGCCGGTGCCGTCCCCGAAGAGGCCGGCCAGCAGCAGGCGCTGGGCGACCGAGGTGTCCTGGTACTCGTCCAGCAGGACCACGCGGAACTCCTCGCGGAGGATCCCGCCGACCTCCGGGCGGGTCTGCGCGAGGGTCGCCGACAGGGCGATCTGGTCACCGAAGTCGAGCAGGTCGCGCTCGCGCTTGGCGGCCCGGTACCGCATCACCAGGTCGGCGAGTTCGCGGCGGGCGGCGGCGGCCTCGGGGACCTTGCGCAGGTCGGCGTTGCCGAGGGCGGTGCCTTCCAGGGTGGTCAGCAGGCCGGCGTCCCACGCGCGCAGGTTCTCGGGCCGTACGAGGTGTTCGGCGAGTTCGGCGTCGAGGGTGAGCAGGTCGCCGACGAGGTCCGGGAAGGAGCGGGTCAGGGCCGGGTAGGGGCCGGGGGCCTCGCGCAGCACGCGCGCGGCGAGCTGGTAGCGCGTGGCGTCGGCGAGCAGGCGGGACGTGGGCTCCAGGCCGATGCGCAGGCCGTGGTCGGTCAGGAGGCGGCCCGCGAAGGCGTGGTACGTGGAGATCACCGGTTCGCCCGGGGGGTTGTCCGGGTCGATGGCGTCGGGGTCGGTGACGCCGGCTTCGACCAGGGCCTTGCGGACGCGTTCGGCGAGTTCTCCGGCGGCCTTGTTGGTGAAGGTGAGGCCGAGGACCTGCTCGGGGGCGACCTGGCCGGTGCCGACCAGCCAGACGACGCGGGCCGCCATCACCGTGGTCTTGCCCGATCCGGCTCCGGCCACGATCACCTGCGGGGCGGGCGGCGCGACGATGCAGGCCGTCTGCTCCGGCGTGAACGGGATGCCGAGGAGCTCTTTGAGCTGGTCGGGGTCGGTGATACGTGCGGGCACGTCACAGAGGCTAGCCGCGGGCACTGACAACGGATGACGAAGCGGCCCCGCCCGTCAGGGGAAGCGCGGGCCGCACGGGGTGCCGCCGGGCCGGTCCGGGTCCGTTCACTCCACCACGTGCCGTCCCTCGGGCCGTGCGCTGCACGACGCCCGGAACGCGCAGTGCGCGCAGTGCTGGCCCGCGCTCGGAGTGAACCGTTCGTCGAGGACCTTGCCGGCGGCCGTGGCGAGCAGCTCGCCGGCCCACTCCCCCTCCAGGGGCTGCTGTGCCTGCACCTTGGGGAGGGCCTCGCCGCCGTCGCGCCTGGCGGCGCCCTGCCGCAACTGGACGAGTTCGGCGCCGCCCGGTTCGGGGCGCACGCCGCCGAAGACCTCGTCCACGGCTCCCTCGCGGACCGCGAGCTGGTAGACGGCGAGCTGCGGATGGCGGGCCGTCTCGGCGGCGGTGGGCGCCTGCTTTCCGGTCTTGAAGTCGACGACGTAGGCGCGGCCGGCGCCGTCGGCCTCGACCCGGTCCATCTGGCCGCGGATGCGGACCTCGTAGCCGCCCGCACCCAGGGTGACGTCGAAGTCGTGCTCGCCGGCCACCGCCGTGCGGCCCGCGCGGTCCATGACGTGCCACCTGAGGAAGCGTTCGAGCGCCACGCGCGCGTGGTCCTTCTCCTGGGCCGACTTCCAGGGGGCGTCGAAGGCGAGGGCGTTCCACACCGAGTCCAGGCGTTCCATGAGGACGTCCAGGTCGGCCGGGGTGTGTCCGGAGGCGACCTCGTCGGCGAGGACGTGGACGACGTTGCCGAACCCCTGGGCGGCGGTCGCGGGCGCGTCGGCCTTCACCTCGCGGCCCAGGAACCACTGCAGGGAACAGGTGTTGGCGAGCTGGTCCAGGGAGCTGCCGGAGAGCACGACGGGCCGGTCGCGGTCGCGCAGCGGCACCTTGCACTCGGTCGGCTCGAACACGCCCCACCAGCGGTGGGGGTGCGCGGCCGGCACCAGGGGGCGGCCGTCGTCGTCCGTGAGGGCGGCGAGGCGGGCGAGGCGGCGCGCGGCGGCCTCCCGCAGGGTGTCGGACGCGCGCGGGTCGACGGTGGTGGCGCGCAGTTCGGCGACGAGCGCGGCGACGGCCAGCGGGCGGCGCGGGCGCCCGGTGACGTCCCTGGGTTCGACGCCTAGCTCGGTGAGGAAGCGGGAGGGCTGGTCGCCGTCGTCGGCGGGTGCCTGCACGGCGGTGACGACGAGGCGTTCACGCGCGCGCGTGGCGGCCACGTAGAACAGGCGGCGTTCCTCGGCGAGCAGCGCGCCGGGGGTGAGGGGTTCGGCGAGTCCGTCGCGGCCGATGCGGTCGGCCTCCAGCAGGGAGCCGCGGCGGCGCAGGTCCGGCCACAGGCCCTCCTGGACTCCGGCGACGACGACGAGGCGCCACTCCAGGCCCTTGGAGCGGTGCGCGGTCATCAGGCGTACGGCGTCGGGGCGTACGGCACGCCGGGTGAGGGTGTCGGCGGCGATGTCCTCGGCCTCGACCTCCGCGAGGAAGTTGAGCGCGCCGCGGCCGCCGGTGCGTTCCTCGGCGCGCGCGGCCTTCGCGAACAGGGCGCACACGGCGTCCAGGTCGCGGTCGGCGTTGCGTCCGGCGGCGCCGCCGCGGCGGGCGGCGCGCTCCAGGCGGCCGGGCCAGGGCGTGCCGTCCCACAGGTCCCACAGGGCCTCCTCGGCGGTGCCCCCGTGGGCGAGGCGCTCGCGGGCAGCGCGGAGCAGCGCGCCGAGGCGCTGGGCGCCGCGCGCGTACGCGGGGTCGTGCACGGCCAGGCGTTCCGGCTCGGCGAGGGCCCGCGCGAGCAGTTCGTCCGACGGCGGGGGCAGCGGGTTGCCCGCGGCGCGCTCCTCGTCGCGCAGGGCTCGGCCGAGGCGGCGCAGATCGGCGGTGTCCATCCCGGCGAGCGGGGACGTGAGCAGGGTGAGGGCGGTCTCGGTGCCGAGCCAGCAGGTGCCGCCGTCCCGTCCGGCCGCGCCGGAGCCGGGTTCCGGGGCGGAGCGTTCGGCCCCGGCGTCGCGCCCGGCCTCCGCCGTGGCCACCGCCCGCAGGGCGGTGAGCAGCGGCGCCACGGCGGGTTCGTGCCGCAGCGGCAGGTCGTCGCCGTCGATGTCCAGGGGCACTCCGGCCGAGGTGAGGGCGCGGCGCACCGCCGGGATGGTGCGGGAGCCCGCGCGCACCAGGACGGCCATGTCGCTCCAGGGGACGCCGTCCTCCAGGTGGGCCCGGCGCAGGATGTCGGCGATGTTGTCCAGCTCGGTGCCGGCCGTCGGGTACGTGTACACCTCGGCGCGCCCGCCGTCCCGCACGGGCGTGAGTTCGCGGTGGGCGCGCACCTTGTCGGCGGGCAGCCGGGGCAGCGGCATCCGGCGGGTCAGCAGGCGGGTCGCGGCGAGCAGCGCGGCCCCGGAACGGCGGGAGGTCCGCAGCACCTCGACGGGCGCGGGCCGGCCGTCCGCGCGCGGGAAGGCGTACGGGAAGTCCAGGATGCCGTTCATGTCGGCGCCCCGGAAGGCGTAGATGGACTGGTCGGGGTCGCCGAGGGCGATCAGCGTGCGGCCGTCGCCGGCGAGGGCGCGCAGCAGCCTGACCTGGGCCGGGTCGGTGTCCTGGTACTCGTCGACGTACACGGCGTCGTAGCGGGCGGCGATGTGCCGGGCGGCTTCGGGGCGGCGGGCGAGGAGCACCGCGCGGTGCACGAGTTCGGCGTAGTCGAGGACGCCCTGGAGGTCGAGCACGTCGAGGTACTCGGCGAGGAAGGCGGCGGCGGCCCGCCAGTCGGGGCGGCCGAGGCGGCGGGCGAAGGCGTCGAGGGAGCCGGGGTCGAGGCCCAGTTCGCGGCTGCGGGCGAGGACGGCGCGCACCTCGTCGGCGAAGCCGCGGGTGGTCAGGCAGGCGCGCAGCTCGTCGGGCCAGCGCACGTGCGCGAGGCCGAGCCGTTCCAGGTCCGTCTGTCCCGCGAGCAGTTCCCGCACGGTGACGTCCTGCTCGGGGCCGGACAGCAGCCGCAGCGGTTCGGCGAAGAGGTCGCTGTCCTGGTGCGCGCGCACCAGCGCGTAGCTGAACGAGTGGAAGGTGGTGGCCTGCGGGGCGCGTGCCGCGCCGATGCGCAGGGCCATGCGGTCGCGGAGTTCGACGGCGGCCTTCCGGCTGAAGGTCAGCACGAGTATGCGCGCGGGGTCGGTGCCGCGGGCGATCCGCTCGGCGACGGACTCGACGAGCGTGGTGGTCTTGCCGGTGCCCGGTCCGGCGAGGACGAGCAACGGTCCGGTCACGTGGTCAACCACGGAGCGCTGAGCGGCGTCAAGACGAGGGGGATCCGGTCGGGCCGGCGGGGTACGCACCAGTCGGTAAGCGCCACGGGTTCCCTGCCGCACCGGGGGGTGCGGCAGGCGCCTGGTGGAGGAAGAGGAGCTCACGTGGTTCGCCGGTCCTGGTGGGTGTACGGGTGGGCGCACCACCGCGTGCGCGGCGGTTCGGGTGGCATCTCGGGGGCGCGCGCGGCCGACCGTACGCCGCCGGACGGCCCGGACGCAGGGCTTGCGCCCCGCCCCGTTTCTCTCGCTCGCCCTGTCCGCACCGATCGTCCCGCTCGCCCCGTTCGCGCCGGGTTGTGCTCGGGGCGTCGCCGCCCCCCGCTCCAAGAACGTACGTCATGCCGGGGCGGTCCCGGCGCCCCTCCGCATGGGCCGGCGGCCGCGTCCGGGCCCGCCGGAGGGCGGTGGCGGCAGCGGTCAGCCGGGTCTGCGCGCACGGCCCGCGCCGGAGCGTGGTGCGGGTTCGCGGCCCTTCTCCCGCGCGGGTTCGTCACCGTGCTCCCGGGCGGGTTCGCCGCCGTCCCATCTCGCCCGTCGCAGGTCGACGCGCGGCAGGTGGCCCCCGGCGGCCCGGCCCGCTCCTTTCAGCGGGGTGCCCTCGGCCCGGTAGTGGCCGAGCGCCTCCAGTTCGTGGCCGGGCAGCAGCCGGCCGTCGGCGCGGATCACACGCCACCACGGCACGCCGCTGCCGTAGAGGGACATCACGCGCCCCACCTGGCGCGGCCCGCCCTCCTCCAGCCACTCGGCGACGTCTCCGTACGTCATGACGCGGCCCGGCGGAATCAGCTCGGTGACATCCAGCACACGCTCGGCGTACTCGGGCAGGGCGCCGGCGGGTGCCGGACCGGTGTCTCCGGGACAGCTCTCCTCGCTCATCCGCCCCATCCTGCCCCACCCCACCGACAACGCGACGCGCTGGAGGCCCGGCGGATCCCTCCCTCGCGGGCGGGGTGTCGGGCAGACTGTCCGCCCCCGCATGTGCACCCTGATGCCCCCGTGTGTCGGTGCGGCATGCCACCATCGTGCGGGCGGTGACCGGTGATACGAGATCAAGAAGAGTCGATGAAGCAGCAGGGTGCGCACCCCGAGGACCCGGAGGGCCGGGGCGGCCCGGAGGGCAACCCTGACGCCTCGTCGCGCCCCCGGGGCGCGGACGCCCCGGCGCCGCCCCCCGGTACGGACCGCGGCGACGGCACTGCCCCGGGCGCCGGGGACGGGCCCGGCCGCGCCGCGGCCGCCGGGCGGCCGTGCGCCGACGAGGCCCACATCGACGAGGTCGAGGGCGACGAACCGCTGCTCCCCGCGCGCGTGCACCGCCCTTCCGACCTGATGCGCCTGCTGGTGGGCGTGCTCGCCGTCGCGATCCTGATCGGCATCGCGGCGTTCGCGCACGGCACCACCTCGGGCCTCGAACAGGACATCAACAAGGGCACCGGGCAGGCGCCCGACGTCTTCAGCAAGATCGCCGGTCTGGTCTCCAGCATCGCCATCCTGCTGGTCCCGGTGGCCTTCGCGATCGAACGGCTGATCAAGCGGGA
>DASTDN010000202.1:0-14090 GCA_035710365.1 Streptomyces sp.
TGATCTTCTCGCGCTGGGAGAGGGCGTCGATCATCGCCTCGGCGCGCTCGCCGATGCCGCGCTTGGGCACGTTGAGGATGCGGCGCAGCGGCACCGAGTCCTCCGGGTTGGCGAGCACCCGCAGGTAGGCCAGGACGTCCCTGACCTCCTTGCGCTCGTAGAAGCGGACGCCGCCGACGACCTTGTAGGGCAGGCCGACGCGGATGAAGACCTCTTCGAAGACACGGGACTGGGCGTTGGTCCGGTAGAAGACGGCGACGTCGCCTGCCTTGGCCTCGCCCGCGTCCGTGAGGCGGTCTATCTCGTCGGCGACGAACTGCGCCTCGTCGTGCTCGGTGTCCGCGACGTACCCGGTGATGGCGGCGCCCTGGCCCGCGTTGGTCCACAGGTTCTTGGGGCGGCGGGACGCGTTGCGCTCGATGACGGCGTTGGCGGCGCTGAGGATGGTCTGCGTGGAGCGGTAGTTCTGCTCCAGCAGGATCGTCGTCGCGTCCGGGTAGTCCTCCTCGAACTGGAGGATGTTGCGGATGGTCGCGCCGCGGAAGGCGTAGATCGACTGGTCGGCGTCACCGACGACGCACAGCTCGGCCGGTCCGGGCTCGTCGGGCGCGGGCGGCACGTCCTCGTCGTGGACGCCGGTGCCGACGAGCTCCCGCACCAGGGCGTACTGGGCGTGGTTGGTGTCCTGGTACTCGTCGACCATGACGTGCCGGAAGCGGCGGCGGTAGTGCCCGGCGACGTCCGGGAAGGCGCGGAGCAGGTTGACCGTCGTCATGATCAGGTCGTCGAAGTCGAGCGCGTTCGCCTCACGCAGGCGCGACTGGTACAGCGCGTAGGCCTGGGCGAGGGTCTTCTCGAAGCCGTCGGCGGCCTGTGCCGCGAAGTCCTCCTCGTCGATCAGCTCGTTCTTGAGGTTGCTGATCTTGGCGCTGAAGGATTTGGGCGGATAGCGCTTGGGGTCGAGGTCGAGGTCGCGGCAGACCAGGGCCATGAGGCGCTTGGAGTCGGCGGCGTCGTAGATCGAGAACGACGACGTGAAACCGAGCCTCTTGCTCTCGCGGCGCAGGATGCGCACGCACGCGCTGTGGAACGTCATCACCCACATGGCGTTCGCCCGCGGGCCCACGAGCTGCTCGACGCGCTCCTTCATCTCCCCGGCGGCCTTGTTCGTGAAGGTGATCGCGAGGATCTGGCCGGGGTGGACGCCCCGCTCGGCGAGCAGGTGGGCGATGCGGTGCGTGAGCACACGCGTCTTTCCGGAGCCGGCGCCCGCCACGATGAGCAGGGGGGAACCGGAGTGCACGACGGCCGAGCGCTGGTTGTCGTTCAGCCCTTCCAGCAGTGCGGCCGGGTCGATCACCGGGCGGGGGGCGCCGTCCCGGTAGTGGGTGTCCCGGTCCGGGGGCAGGTCGAACGCCCCGGCGAACAGGTCGTCCGGAACCGGCTCCGGTACGTGCTCGTCCTCGGGGGGCGGCGGGGGTTCCTCCTCGTGGGCCCGCGGGGCCTGGAGGCTCGCCAGGAAGCTGTCGTCAAAGAGGCTGCTCATCGCTCTCCGAGTCTAGGGTGCCCCACTGACAACCCGGCCCCGCCCCGGGAACATCACACGGCGGACGGGCGGCACCGGGAAACCGACGGCCGCGATCCACCCGAAGGTCCCACTTCAGAAAATTCTTCCCCTTTGCCCAGCTCGCGCCCTGAGTGACGGCTCCATCGCGTTGAGCAATGACACCCGCAAAGCCCCGCGAAGGCCCCCAGACCACCCCGCCCTCGTCACCCGGAGCAATGCCCTGACCCCAGGTCACAAAAACGTATCGGGCATATCACCCACCAACCTTCACAGACGTCACACGACTTGGCTACGGTGCCGGGCAGGCCGCACGACCCCCACCGGCGAAGGTCGCCGGGCCGCGCGGCCTCCGCCGAGTCCGGTCCCACCCCACAGGCAGCCGGAGCCGGACCCACCGGCTCCGGGGTGAGTCGGCCGCGCTGCCGCAGGCACGGCCGTAGGGCAGACCTTCCGGCCCACCCGCCCGAACCCGGCAGCCGACTCGGCAGGCGGAACACGGAAGGAGTCGCCTCCTTGGCGTCGCACCGCAAGCCCCGTACCCCTCAGGCGCGCATCACCGGCGTACGGACCCCCGTCCTCGCCACGGCGGCACTCACGTCGGTGGCACTGCTGTCCCAGACGGCCGGCGCCGCGCCCTCCGACGACCGGCCGGGCATCGAAGAGGTCAAGAAGAAGGTCGACGGCCTCTACCGCCAGGCCGAGTCGGCGACCGAGAAGTACAACTCAGCCAAGGAGAAGACCGCCACGCGGCGCAAGCAGGTCGACCGGCTCCTCGACGACGTCGCCGAACGCACCCAGGAACTCAACGAGGCCCGCGAGGAACTCGGTTCCTACGCCGCCGCCCAGTACCGCACCGGTGCCGGCGTCCCCGACACGGCGACCTTCCTCCTCGCGGACACACCGCAGGACTTCTTCGACCGCTCACAGCTCATGGACCGGCTCACCGGCCGGCAGAAGAAGGCGGTCGACGACTACTTCACGCAGCAGTCCGAGACGATGAGGAAGCGCCGGCAGGCGAGCGAGAGCCTGCGGACGCTCAGCCAGGCGCAGGGCGATCTGAAGACGTCGAAGACGACCGTCCAGAAGAAGCTCTCCGAGGCGCGCGAACTGCTGTCCCGGCTGACCGCCGAGGAGAAGGCGCGGCTCGCGGCGATCGAGAAGAAGAAGCGGGCGGAGGCCGCCCGCAAGGCCGCCGAGCTGGCCCGGCAGCAGGAGAGGGAGCGGCAGGCCCGCGAGGAGGCCGAGCGGCAGGAAGAGGGCGGCGGATCATCCGGCGGTTCCGGCGGCTCCACGGGGACCGGTAGCGGCGGCACCTCGGCGACCGACCCGGCGTACGCCACCAAGGCCGAAAAGGCCGTCGCCTTCGCCCGCGCCCAGATCGGCAAGCCGTACGTCTGGGGCGCCACCGGACCCGGCTCCTACGACTGCTCGGGCCTGACCCAGGACGCCTGGCAGGCCGCGGGCGTGAGCATCCCGCGCACCACGTACGACCAGGTCGAGGCCGGTACGACGGTCAGCCTGTCCCAGGCTGCGCCCGGCGATCTCGTCTTCTTCTACGACGACGTCACCCACGTCGGGATCTACATCGGCGACGGCAGGATGATCCACGCGCCGAAGCCGGGGTCGTACGTCCGCGAGGAGTCCGTCTACTACGACGGCGAGTCCTCGATCCACAGCGTGGTGCGCCCGGCCTGAGGCTGGGGCCCGCGCACCGGTAGCCCGAGTGGCCGGGCCTCGCCGCGCGCCGGGACGGCCCTGTGGGGGGGGGCCGGTTCCACGTCGCGGTATGGGCTCCCGCCTTGCGGGGAGTGGCGTGCCGGCCGGTGGGGCGCGGCCCGGCCTGCCGACGGGGCCGTCCCGGGCTCAGTGGCCGCCCCGGTTCTCGACGCACGGCCCGGTGCCCGGCTGGGGCTCGGCGTACGCGCCGTGCACCTCGGTCGTGATCCCGTCCTTCGTGGCACGGCCGGACACGCAGGTGACACCGGTGTGGACGCTGTAGAAGCCCCGGTCCACGTACACGCCGTGGTCCGGTCCGCAGCCGAGCGCGCGCAGTGCCGCCGTGATGCGCGCGTCACTGAGGGCGGCCGCGCCGCGGGCTGACTTCCGGGCCTTCTCCAGCTCCCGCTCGATGAGCCGGGCCGACGCCCGGCCCTGGGCGCGCCGTTCGGCGGTCAGGCGGCCCTGCATGCGGTAGGCGTGGTTCTCGGCGTAGTGCGGAGGGGCGTCTCCGGGTGGTTCCCCGGAGGCCGCGTCCGCGCCGGGCGCCGGGGGCGAGGAGGCTGGAGAGCGCGTGGACGGCGGGGATGACGCGGCCGCAGGTGCATCGGCGGCCCCCGCGCACTTCGGCCGGGGCGTGAACGACGGCCGGGCCGTGAGCGAAGGGCCGGCCGTGACCGGCGCGCGGCGGCCCGTCGCCTCCGGTCCGTCGCCGTCCCGCTCCGCACCGCACGCGGTGACGGTGACGGCGGCGGTGACCGTCACGGCAGCGGCCAGCAGAACGCGTCCGGCGGCCGACCGTGCGGATGTCATGGCCGGTCTCACGTCCACAGCACGGCGATGAAGATGTTCGCCGTGGTCAGCAGGCCGACGAGTCCGAACAGGCCCTTCTCCACTCTCTCCTCGTCGCGCTTCACGTAGACGAGGCCGAGGATCACGATCAGCAGGGCCAGCTTCACGCCGATCTTGATGTTGTCGACGCTCTGGTCGTCGGCCTGATTGAGGCCGACCAGGGCCACGCCGGTGACCAGCATCGTCAGGGCGCCGTGCAGCATCGGAGGCGTGAAACGGGCGGTGCCCTCCCCCATGGCCCTCGTCTGGGTGAGGAAACCGCCGAGCAGCGAGGCGATGCCGATGATGTGCAGGCCGACGAAGAGATGGATGAGTACGTCCATGAACACCGAGCCTAATCAGGGGCACTGACAACGCCGTCGGCGCCCCCTATAACACCGAGCTGCCCTCCTTCGCCCCCTAAAAGGCCATTCGGTCACGGCACCGCGACAAGTCGACGGCGCCGGAACGGTACTTCAGCCCGACCCGGGCCAAATCCGGTCCCCTGCCGCCAGTTCCGGGCAACGCCGGGCCCCGAGCGCACACCCCGCCTAGCGTCCTGCCTCAGGTGACCGGCACCGCGCAGCCGCCCCCCGCCGGGGCGGCCCGCGCCGGACGCCTCCCCCAGAACGTCCGGCGGCGGCACGCTCCCCCCTTACGGGCCGCCGCCGGACACCGGACACCGCCCGCGTCCGCGCCGGACCCCACGGCCCCGGCGCGGCCGGGGCCCCACGGCACGCACGGCGCCCACGGCACGCGCGGCCCGGCCGAAAGGACAGGGAACCGAGTGGCAGCGCACCGCAAGCCCCGAAAACGCACGCCGGGTGGCGGCAGATCCCGCGCGGCGGTCACGGTCGCCCTGGCGGGTGCCGCGACGGCGACCGTCCTCGACGGCACCGGGCACGCCGAGCCGCGGACCACTCCCGCCCAGGTCAAGGCACGGGTGGACCGGCTGTACCGGGAGGCGGAGGCCGCCACCGAGAGGTACAACGGTGCCAAGGAGCAGGCGGAGGCGGCCCAGCGGCGGCTCGGCGGGCTGCGGGACGAGGCGGCCCGCCGGGAGGACCGGCTCAACACGGCCCGGGAGGCGCTGGGTTCGGCGGCCGCGGCCGAGTACCGCTCGGGCGGCCTCGACCCGGCGCTGCGTCTCGTTCTCTCCTCCGACCCCGACCGCTATCTCGACGGCGCGGAGCTGGCCGAGCGGGCGGGCGTACGGCAGAAGGCGGAGCTGGGCCGGGTACGTGAGCAACTGCGCGAGGTGGAGAAGCTGCGCGGCGCGGCCCGCGTCGAACTCGCCTCGCTCAAGTCCCGGCAGTCGGAACTCGAACGGCACAAGAGGACCGTCACCGGCAAGCTGTCCGAGGCCCGCCGTCTGCTGTCCCACCTGACGGCGCGGGAACGGGCCCGCATCGCCGCCGACCCGGAGCCGGCCGCGCCCTCCTCACCCGCGGGGCGTGCCGCGGTTCCCCACTCCCGCGCCGCCGCGGCCGTCGCGTACGCCTACGGCAAGATCGGCAGCCCGTACGTGTGGGGTGCGGCCGGGCCGTACTCCTTCGACTGCTCCGGCCTGGTCCAGGCGGCGTACCGCGCGGCGGGCATCTCCCTGCCGCGCACCACATACACCCAGATCAGCGCCGGACGCCGTGTCTCCCGCTCCGAACTGGCCCCCGGCGACCTGGTGTTCTTCTACTCCGGCATCAGCCATGTGGGGCTGTACATCGGTGACGGCAAGATGATCCATGCCCCCCGGCCGTCCTCCACGGTCCGGGTGGCTCCGATCACGGACATGCCGTTCGCGGGCGCGGCACGGGTGACGTGAGGACCGCCGTCCGCCCTGCCTGACGCCTGACGGGCCGCAGGCGCTTCGTGCCGCCCCGCTCGTCACCGCATGCCGGCCCCCTCACCTGCCTCGTCGGCTCACACGGCCCGGCGGCTCACACGGCCCGTCGGCCGCGAGCTGTCGCCGCGATCCCGGACGGTCAGACCAGTCGCCTGGCCGTCGCCCACCGCGTCAGCTCGTGGCGGTTGGAGAGCTGCAGCTTTCTCAGGACCGCCGAGACATGGGACTCGACCGTCTTGACGGAGATGAACAGTTGCTTGGCGATCTCCTTGTACGCGTAACCCCGGGCGATGAGGCGCAGCACCTCGCGCTCCCGCTGGGTGAGGCGGTCGAGGTCCTCGTCCACCGGCGGGGCGTCCGTGGAGGCGAAGGCGTCGAGGACGAAGCCGGCCAGGCGCGGTGAGAACACCGCGTCGCCCTCCTGGACGCGGAAGACCGAGTCGACCAGGTCCGAGCCGGTGATCGTCTTCGTCACGTATCCCCGCGCGCCGCCCCGGATCACGCCGATCACGTCCTCCGCGGCGTCCGAGACGGACAGGGCGAGGAAACGGACGGGCCGCTCGGTGTCGGCGGACAACGGAGCGCAGCGGCGCAGCACTTCGACACCGCCGCCGCCCGGCAGGTGCACGTCGAGGAGGACGACCTCGGGCCGGGTCGTGGTGATGACCTCGACGGCCTGGTCGACGTCGGCCGCCTCCCCGACGACCTCGACACCTGTCTGCCCGGTCTGTCCGATCTCGGCCCGGACGCCCGTACGGAACATGCGGTGGTCGTCGACGAGGACCACGCGGACGTGGCGCCCGGCCGTGCCGCCGCCGGGCACCTCCGAGAAGCCCGCGCCCTCGGCGGCTCCGCCCGGTCCGTTCGTCTCCGTCGGGTCACTCATGACGTTTGCTCCGCCCTCTCCATCTCCAGCTCGACCTCCGTGCCACCGTCCGGCACCGCCCGCAGCCGGGCCGTGCCGCCGTGCCGTTCCATGCGGCCGATGATCGATTCTCTGACGCCCATGCGGTCGGCGGGTATCGCGTCGAGGTCGAAGCCCGGGCCGCGGTCCCGGACGGACACGAAGACCGTCCTGCCCTCGACCTCGGCGTAGACCTGCACGGCGCCGCCCTCGCCACCGTACTTGGCGGCGTTCACCATGGCTTCCCGCGCGGCCTGCATCTGTGCGGTGGTCCCGTCGTCGAGCGGGCAGTCGCCGACCACGACGACCTCTATCGGTACACCGTGCTTGTCTTCCACTTCGGCGGCGTCGCGGCGGACGGCCTCGGCGAGGGTGGTGGGCTCGTCCTCCTCGTCCTTGCCGGTGCCTTCCGGTTTGTAGAGCCAGGTGCGCAGGTCGCGCTCCTGGGCGCGGGCGAGGCGGCGCACCTCGTTCGCGTTCTCCGCGTTGCGCTGTATCAGGGTGAGGGTGTGGAGCACCGAGTCGTGGACGTGGGCGGCGACTTCGGCGCGCTCCTGGGCGCGGATGCGCATCAGGCGCTCCTCCGACAGGTCCTGCGTCATGCGCACCAGATAGGGGCCGGCCAGCAGCGTGATGCCGACGAGGACGGCGAGGGCGGCCTGGAGGATGGAGCCCAGGTGCGCGGCGGAGCCCTGGAGGACGAAGATGCCGGAGACTCCCGCCGTCACCAGCAGCACACCGGCCACGGCCCTGAGCAGGGTGACCGTACGGCGGTGGCGGCCGACCTCGGCCCAGCGGGCCCGGCGCGCGTTGTCCGCCTGGCGCCAGACGAGGGCGACGCCCGCGCCCACGAGCACCATGGGCCACAGGTAGACCCGGGCGCCGCCGCTCAGGTTGACGTTGCCCACGAAGACCATGGCCACCACGACCATGAGGAGCAGGGCGACGATCTGCCCCCGGTCCGGCCTGCGGGCGACGAGTCTGCGGCGGCCGTCCGGCGAGGTCTCCGAGGTGACGAGGGACGGCGGCTTCTGTGCCTCGACGCCGCCCACTCCGAGCGGGACGAAGAACCAGAACGCGGCGTACAGCAGCGCGCCGAGGCCGTCCGCCATGAACAGGCCGACGAAGACCAGCCGCACCCAGATCACGGGCAGCCCGAGATGCCCGGCGAGCCCCCGCGCCACACCACCGAGCCAGCGTCCGTCACTGCTGCGGTAGAGCTTGCGCGGCGGCCGCGGTTCGGCGAGGGGCGCTGCTGCGGCTTCCGGCATGTCCTTGATGGTCACACGGCCGGCGGGGCCGGGCATCAGGGTCCGCCCCCGAGACTCCCCTGATCTTCGGCCCGCGGCCTGGTCGAACGCTTCCCGGGCGTGGTCTCAGGGGTGATATCAGGGTCCGGCCAGGGTCGTTCCGGCTCCCGTCGCGGCGCCCGGGCCGTCACCATGGACCCATGACGGAACACGAGCACGCCGCGGCGGGTCCGGGACCCGGCTCCGGCCCGCGCGCCCCGCTGGGCGCCGGGCCGCAGGATGCCGAGCCCGCCGCAGACGCCGTGGGTGCTTCCGCCGCGGGTGCCGCGCCCGATGCCTCAGCGGGCCCGGCCGGCGCGGGCGGCAGTTCGCGCGCGCACGGGCACGCGGGCGCGCGGCAGGAGGGGGACGGTACGACGGGGGCGGGCCCGCGGACCGCCGCCCCGCACGCCGGGGCGGCCGGGTCGGCCGAGGAAGCCGGCAGGGGAACGGCCGGACCGGCCGGGGGGACGGCCTCCCGGGCTGCCGCCGGAACGGCGGGAAGGACGGCCACCGGCGGAGGCGGAGCGGCCGGGGAGCCGGGGACGCCCGGGGAGGCCGGTGCCGTCCCGGAGTCTCCGCCCCCCTTCCGGCGGTGCCGCCCGCACAAGCTGGTCGGCGGTGTGTGCGCGGGCCTCGGCAGGCACTGCGACATGGACCCGGTCATCTTCCGCATCACGCTCACGGTGCTGTCCGCGACCGGCGGCCTCGGCCTCATCTTCTACGGCTTCGCCTGGCTCTTCGTCCCGTACGACGACGAGGAGGAGAACGAGCTGCGCAAGCTGCTCACGGGCCGCGTCGAGGGCCAGGCCCTGGCGGCCGTGCTGTTCGCGCTGGTCGGCTGCGGTGTGTTCCTGACGATGCTGAGGAACGGCGGCGTGCTGACGTTCGCCGTGGTCCTCTCCCTGCTGCTCGCGGGTGCCGGGTACTGGTCACGGCAGCGCGGCGCCCCCAGTCCCGACCCGCTGGCCACGCAGGCCGCCGCCGACGCCCCTCCGGAGCCGAAGGCGCCACCGGTCGTCGCCACGTACCCGTCCTGGTGGCGCGACCCCATCGTCAAGGACGGCACTCACGTCGGCGGTACGGGGTACCTGTGGGGCCCGAGAGGCTCCGTTCACCCGGATGTCGCGGCGGCCGTCAACATCAGCCGCGGCATCCCCCGGGGGCACCGGCGCGAGGACATTCCCTGGACGCCGCCCGCCCCGCCCCCGAAGCCGCGGGGCCCGCGCCGGACGGGCGGCTGGGTGTTCCTGCTCGCGCTCCTCGCGGGGGTTCTCGGCACGCGTCTCACCTGGGACGATCATCCGCTCGGCACCAGCCTCCAGGCGGGCCTGTCCAGTGCGCTCGTCGTCCTCGGGCTGGGCATCGCCGTCAGCGCGTTCCTCGGGCGGACGGGAGCGGGGTCGGTCCTTCTGGCGGTCATCACGGCGGGCCTGCTGGGTGGTGCGGCGGCGCTGCCCAAGGACATCGGCACCGAGTGGATGCGGCCGACCTGGCAGCCCACGGCGGTGGCGCAGGTGCGGGACCACTACGACCTGGGCACCGGCGTCGGCACGCTCGACCTGTCCCGCCTGCGGGTGCCCGAGGGACGGTCGGTGGCCACGAGCGCCGACGTGGGCCTGGGCCGAATACGGGTGATCGTGCCCCGGGACGTGACCGTGCGGCTCACCATCGAGGTGGGACTGGGCGACATCCAGTTGCCGGGTGACCGGCAGAAGGACGTGGACGTGGAACCGGGCAAGCAGCAGAACACCACCCTGCGACCGGTCACGGGCGGCAAAGAGACCGGGACGCTGGACCTGGATCTGCGGGTCGGCGCCGGACAGGTGGAGGTGACCCGTGCTGCGGCATGAGTTCCAGCCGGGCAGGCTGGTCGCCGGTCTCGCTCTCACTCTCGGCGGCGTGCTGTACGCCGGAGACGCGGCAGGTGAGTGGGACACACCGTGGTTCGTACTGATACCGGTCGTCGTGGGCGGCCTGTGCCTGGCGAGCGCGACGGCGATCGTCGCGAGCGGCATAAGAAGCCGCCGCCAGGCGGCATGCGGAGGCACGGAGGAGGCGGGCAACCCGCACTGACCGGACGCCGGACACCGTCGGCGGAGCAGGGGCAAGCGTTCCCCCGCCGCCCGGGCGCGGGCCCGTGCCGGCGTGGGCCCGACCGGTTCCGGACGAGTACGGCGGGAGGCATACGACCGGAGCGACCGGCATGACCAGCAGGCACCGCACCGGGCCGGCAGCCGGCGACCGGACCCTCACCGCGGCCGAAGGCGGAAGCCGACCCGCCGGAACAGCCATGCCGACCGGGACGGACGGCCCCTGGGCAGCAGCCGCTCATCCCGGCCACCGGCCGACTCCCTGGCGCTGGGCGGCTCCCAACCCCCTGCCGGGGCCCGGCGTCCCGGCTGCCTGCCGGTCAGTCAGACACGCCACCGAACAGGAGGGCACGGGAGGACAGCAGCCCTCTTCGGCCCGGCGCCGGCGCCCTGCCCCTGCCCCCGCAGTCGCCCCGCCCCACTCAGCGACTACCGCCCGCTCCGCCCCGCACCGCTCAACGGCTACTGCCCGCTCCGCTGTCGTCGCCGTGAGCGCAGCAGCGCGTCGAGGGACAGATAGGGGGCTCCGGCCAGGGCGAGGGGGATCCAGGCCATCAGGTAGGCGAGGTCGTTGCCGTAGTAGTAGGGGTCGGAGGACCAGCTCACGGTGAGCCACAGGCTGAGCGAGATCAGCGCGCCGCCGAGGGCGGCGAGGCGGGCGAGCAGACCGATCAGGATGCCGATGCCGACGGCGAGTTCACCGAGGGCGATGGCGTAGCCGAAACCGGGCGGGCTCTTGAGGGCCAGGTCGACCAGGGCGGGAATTGCCGAGGAGTCCCGGACTCCCCGCATCAGATCGCCGATCGATCCGGGGCCGGAGTCCTTCATGAAGGCGCTGTCGGTCAGCTTGTCGAGCCCCGCGTAGACGAACGTGACACCGAGGAACACCCGGAGGGGAAGGAGAGCGTAGTGGGCGAGAGTGTCCCGCAGGCCGCCACGGCCGCCGCCCCCGTTGAGGTACGGATCGTGCGCACCCGTCCGTATGCCGTGAGTCATCGTCGTGAGCCGCCTCTCGCCCGTCCTGCCGGTCCCCTCCTCAGACGATACGTACGCCGGGCCGTCCCCGCTCAATACTGTGCGGCGGGTCTTTGCCGCACCCCTCGTTCGCCGTGGCGGAGGTTGGGCTCCGTGATCGTCGGTGCGTGGCGTCCGGGCGCGTGGGGCCGGGAGGACGACGTCCCGGCTCCCCCGGGTGGCGTCAGCCTGCCGACGGGCGGGGCCCGCAACGGTCTTGCGGGGCCCGCTCACCGTGGACACCCGTCCGGAGCCCTTCCGGAGCCCGTCCCGGGCCCGCGCAGCCCGTGGCCGGAGCCAAGGACGGGGCCGGCCCCGTGCCCGGGGTCAGTCCGTCACGTCGATGGTGTACCGGTTGGTTTCCACGCCCGCGGCGGTCACGACCTGGACGTCGCGGCGGCCCGGTTCGACGTCGGCGGGGACGGGGACCCTCAACAGCGCGTCGGTCGGGTTGCTGAAGCCGCCGGTGACGGGGACCAGGGGGACGTGGACGTGGACCGTGCCGATGCGGACGACCATGCGGGAGAGACGGTCGGCGGTCTGGGCGCCGGGCGGGACGAAGCCGGCGCCGCGGATCTCGATGTCGTCGCCGGTGCGGATCGGCGCGTCCAGGTCGCCGGCCTCGCGGGAACGCACGACGGACAGGATGACGGGACGGCCGCCCTCCGCGTACTTGCCGGCGACGTAGGTGGCGGCCGACACCAGCACCAGAACGGCCAGACCCCAGGGCAGGTCGGGCAACTGGTCCGGGCGGCGGGCGAGCCGCACCGCGGCGAAGGCGAGGGCGACGGCGCCGATGACCACGTACTGGATGTCGGCGAAGGTGCCGCGCCCGGAGTCGTCGGTGAGCAGATCGGCGGCGCGCGGCCGGTCCGCCCGGACCTTCTGCAGCCGCTGCCCGAGGACACGCAGACCGACGACGCGCCGCACCAGGACGGCGATGCCGCAGACCACGGCGAGGACGGTCACGACACCGGCACCGCGGGCGAGTTCGAGTCCGGAGAGCAGCGTGTCACGTTCGCGGGGTCCGGAGGCGGCGGCGAGGCGGCCGACCAGGACGAGTACGGCGTACGCGAGGAACAGCACCCAGGCGGCTGCCACGGCCCGGGACGTGGAGAGGCGGTTGTCCTCGCCGATGACGGGGGCGAGAGCGCCGCCGCGCGAGCGGTGGAACCAGGAGGCAGCGGTCAGCCCGCCGGCGACCACGAGCGCGGCCAGCAGTCCGGCGGTACGGGCCGCCGTCCAGCCCGCGCCGACCGCGGTGAGGGCCTGCACGAGCAGGAGCAGGACGACTCCCGCCCAGACGGTGCCGGCGGTGCGGCGCCCCAGGCCCGCCAGCCAGGCGTCGCCCTCGGCGCGGCTGCGTTCGGCGACCAGTTCCGCGGACTGGGTGAGTTCCTCGGAGACCCATTGACGGGACGCAGACGCGGAGTGGGCGACCGCGGCGGGCAGTCCCTGGCCTGCGGCGAACTCGTCCCGCTTGTCGAGGAATTCGGCGACCGCCTGCCGGTGCCCGGCACGTGCCCCGTGCGGGCAGTCCCCGGAGGTGCAGCCGCCTTTGTGCGTGCCGACGTCCGTGCTGCCGCGCCTCGCCTCCTGCACCGCCACGCCCGATGCCGCCTTCCCCGTCGTCCCTCACAGGCGACCGCCCGCGATCCGGGGCGGCCACCGTCGTACACCTGCCACAACTTCGGTACAACGACTGCGAATTGTGCCCTACGCCACCCCTTCCGCGTCCGGCGGGTGTGGTCAAGGAGGGTGAACAAGGGGCCGCCGTGTTGACGCCACCGCGGGAATTCCCCTGCGCGGGGGACGCTCGCTCTTGGTGACGGTATGGCGCGAAGCGCGGCTTGTGGGATGCGTACGCGTCATTCGCCTGGTGGACCGCGTGCGGCCGGTGGCCGCCCACGGCCCGTGGTACGTACCCGGGGGTCAGGTCATCAGGTCCGGCTCGCTGCGGCTGATGTCCTGCCACAGCGGCTGGTAGTTGATCCATGCGACGAGGTCTCCGCCGGCCTGTTCGCGGGTGGCGACGGCCGCCTTGTGGTCGATGAGGACCGGGCGGCCCGCCGCCTTCGCGGCGAGCTGTACCTGGCAGGACCGTTCCATGGACAGGAACCACCAGGCAGCGGCGTCCACCGAGTCGCCGACCGTCAGCAGGCCGTGGTTGCGCAGCACGAGGGCCTTGCGGGTGCCGAGGAAAGTGGCGATGCGGCGGCCTTCCTCGGCGTCGACGGTGACGCCGGAGTAGGCGTCGTAGACGGCGTGGTCCTCGTAGAAGGCGCAGCTCTCCTGCGTGATCGGGTCGAGCAGCTCACCGAGGGCGGCGACGGCACGGCCGTGGACGGAGTGGCAGTGGGCGACGGCGACGACGTCGGGGCGGGCGGCGTGGACCTGGGCGTGCACGGTGAACGCGGCCTGGTTGACGTGGTGGCGCCCCTGGATCACCTGACCTTCCGAGTTGGCGAGCACCAGGTGGCTGGCGGTGACGTGCTTGAACGGCATGCCGAAGGGGTTGACCCAGAAGCAGTCGGTGAACTCTGGGTCCCGTGCGGTTATGTGACCGGAGACGCCGTCTTCGAAGCCGTACCGCCCGAAGATTCTCAGGGCACCGGCGAGCCGTTCCTTGCGGTGCTGTCGCTCGTCCTCGACCGACTCGTGCATCGGCGGCATCGCGAACTGCAACTGGTCGGTGGGCAGCGGCAGGGGCGGCGTGGGCCCGTGCATAAATCCTCCAGCGGTGTTCTGTTCCAGGGCCGGAAGTTACCCTCCGTGAGCCGGGGAGGACCGAGGCGAGGTGTGAAGATCGGGCGCAGTCGGGTCAAGTCGTGGGGGG
>DASTDN010000203.1:0-2636 GCA_035710365.1 Streptomyces sp.
CCTGGGGTTCATCGTGTTCGCGGCGATGGCGTTGGCGGTGTGGGCCCTGATGAGGTCGATGAACCGGCACATGGGGAAGGTCGGCTTCGAGGAGTCGGCGGACAGCGGCGAGGGCGCCGCTGGTCGCGGCCCCGACGGTGAGGACGGCGGCGACGGCGGCACCCAGGGTGCCGGGGCCGGTGCTGCGGCCCCGGGGGTCTCGTCGACCTCGTCCGGGGGTGCTTCTTCCCGGGAGGCCTAGACGAGTAGTTCCGATTGCGGGGTTCTCAGACGGAGGGAGGGTGTCCAACATCGGGTTGTGACGACCGATTTAGACACCCTCTTGACAGCACTGTACGTGCATGTCGATGACCGTTTGAAGACCTCGCGGTGGCGTGGGCGTCCGCCGCGGCTGACGGATGCCGAGCTGGTGACCCTGGCGGTGGCCCAGGCCATGCTGGGCTTCCACTGCGAGGCCCGGTGGCTGCGCTTCGCCCACGCGCACCTGCACGGGATGTTCCCGTACCTGCCGCAGCGTCCGGGCTACAACAAGCGGCTGCGAGCGGCTCTGCCCCTGGTCAAGCGGGCCATCCGGTCGCTGGCCGCCGACACCGACCTGTGGCTTGACGATGTGTGGATCGTGGACTCCACCCCCGTGGAGTGCGCCCGTTCCCGCGAGACCGTCAAACGCTCCGACCTGGCCGGCTGGGCCGGCTACGGCTACTGCCGCTCCCACTCCCGCTTCTACTGGGGCCTGAAACTGCACCTGGTGTGCACGCCGGCCGGGCTGCCCGTCACCTGGGCCCTGGCCGATCCGAAGATTGACGAACGGCAGGTCCTGGCCGCCCTCCTCGACAACGAACCGCACCTGGCCGCCGACCGGCCCGGCCTGCTGATCCTGGCGGACAAGGGCTACATCGCCGCCGAACTCGACCGTTTCCTCGCCGCCCGCGGCATCCAGCTCCTGCGGCCCTCCTACCGCAACCGCGGCACCCAACGGCCCGGAGAAGCCCTGCTCAAGACGGTGCGGCAGCTGATCGAGTCGGTCAACGACACCCTCAAGGGCCAGCTCGACCTGGAACAGCACGGCGGCCGGACCATCGAAGGCGTCGGCGTCCGGGTGGCCCAGCGAATCCTGGCGATGACCTGCGCGATCTGGCACAACCGCACCATCGGCGCACCCATCACCAGGTCACTGATCGCCTACGACCACTGAGCCACATCGGAACTACTCGTCTAGCTGTCGAAGCCCAGGCCGAGCCGGTCCATCGTGCGCAGCCACAGGTTGCGGTGTCCGCCGCGGGCGTCGGCGCGGGCCAGGGACCACTTGGTGAGCGCGAGGCCCGTCCAGGCGAACGGCTCCGGCGGGAACGGCAGCGGCTTCCTGCGCACCATCTCCAGCGCGGTGCGCTCGGTGCGCTCCCCCGCGAGCAGGTCGAGCATCACCTCGGCGCCGAAGCGGGTGGCGCCCACGCCGAGGCCCGTGTAGCCCGCGGCGTACGCGACGCGCCCCCGGTGGGCGGTGCCGAAGAACGCCGAGAAGCGGGAGCAGGTGTCGATGGCTCCGCCCCAGGCGTGGGTGAAGCGGACGCCCTCCCACTGCGGGAAGCAGGTGAAGAAGTGGTCGGCGAGCCTCGCGTACGTCTCGGGCCGGTCGTCGTACTCGGCGCGCACCCGGCCGCCGTACGGGTAGACCGCGTCGTAGCCGCCCCACAGGACGCGGTTGTCGGCGGTGAGCCGGAAGTAGTGGAACTGGTTGGCCGCGTCGCCCAGGCCCTGCCGTTCGCGCCAGCCGACGGCGGCGAGCTGCGCGGCGGTCAGGGGTTCGGTCATCAGGGCGTAGTCGTAGACGGGCACGGTGTACGGGCGGGCCCGGCGCACCAGGCTGGGGAAGACGTTCGTGCCGAGCGCCACGTGCCGGGCGTGGACGTGCCCGTAGGGGGTGCGGACGGCCATCCCGGCGCCGTCCGGGGTCAGGGAGAGGGCGGGCGTGTGCTCGTACACGCGCACGCCGAGGGTGAGGCAGGCCCGTTTCAGGCCCCAGGCGAGGCGGGCCGGGTTGAGCAGGGCGACGCCCCTGCGGTCCCAGAGGCCGGCCCGGAAGGTGGGCGAGTCGACCTGGGCGCGGACGGCGTCGGCGTCCAGGTACTCGACGTCCTCGGCGAGGCCCGCGCGCCGCGCCCGGGTGTGCTGTTCGCGCAGCTCACGGGCCTGGTGGGGGGCGGTCGCCACGGAGATCTCGCCGGTGCGGGCGAAGTCGCAGCGGATGTCGTGGCGGGCGAGGGCCCGCTCGATGCCGTCGAGGTTGGCGGCGCCGAGCCGTTCCAGGGTGTGGATCTCGCCGGGCCAGCGGGCCAGGCCGTTGGGCAGGCCGTGGGTGAGGGAGGCGGCGCAGAAGCCGCCGTTGCGGCCGGAGGCGGCCCAGCCCGCCTCGCGGCCCTCCACGAGGACCACGTCCCGCCCCGGGTCGCGTTCCTTGGCCTCCAGGGCGGTCCACAGTCCGCTGTATCCGCCGCCGACGACGAGCAGGTCGCAGCTCTCGGCGCCGGTGAGGGCGGGTTCGGGCCGGGGCCGGTCCGGGTCGTCGAGCCAGTACGGGACGGGGCGGGCCCCGGCGAGGGACCGGGTCCGGTCGGCGGTTCCGCTCATGGCGCCAG
>DASTDN010000204.1:0-11748 GCA_035710365.1 Streptomyces sp.
GCTCGTCCGCCGGGCGGAGGGCCCGGGTGTCGGGTACGCGGACGAGCGGCCGGAGGACCGTGACTCCTTCGGGACGCTGTGGGTGCGCTCCCGGCCGCCGGAGGAGGGGCGACACGGCCGGCCGCTGAAGTCCGCTCATCCGCTGCGGCAGCGGCGGGCCATGGACGACATGCTCTGCCGGGTCTGCGCACGGCCTCCGGCCGATCCGGGCGGGCCGTATCTCTTCCTCACGCAGGGTGCGCGGGGGCCTGTGCGGGAGGGGGAGCGCACGGCGAGTCCGCCGGTGTGCGTGCCGTGCGCCGCGATTGCCGTGCGGTGGCGCCGGGCGTCGCGGAAAGGGCGGTGGGCGGCGGCGTGGGCGCGGTTCGCCCCGGCCTGGGGGGTGTACGGCACGGTCCATCACCCGGCCGGGCCGCGGCCGGTTCCCGGTCTGGCGATGAGGCTGGTGGCGTACGACTCCGTGCTGGCGCCGTTGACCGTCGCACGTGGGGCGGTGGTCGAACTCCAGAGGGTGGTGCCCGCCGACCTCGAACGGGAATGGGCGGCCCTCGGCCGGGACCGGCTGGGGGAGGAGTTCGCGCGGGTGGCGGCGGAGAGGGCGGCGGTACGGGCCTGATGGCTGTTCCCTCGGCGGAGGCGCGCGCCTCGATGCGCCCTTCCGGCCCCGCCGTACCTTCCCCGCGCCCCCCCATGCATTCGTTCCCCGGGCCCGCCGGAGGCTGAATCGTTTGTTCCGGTCCTTTCGGCGGGGAGCTTGAGGGACGGTCCGTGCAGCCCCCGATCCCCGCGCACCGGAAAGCGAGGCACCATGCCGTCCGCTCCGCCCGCCTTCTACAGTCCCGTCCCCGACGCGGTCCACCCGGCGGCGTCCGCGGTCGACGCGCACAGTGCCGACTGGGCGGTGGGGCACGGCCTGTGCAAGCCGGAGTCCCGGCTGACCGGCATAGGCGTCGGGACGTTCGTCGCCCGCTGCTACCCCGGCGCCCGGCACACGGAGCACCTGGAGACCGCCGCCGACCTCGTCCTGCTCGCCTTCGCCCTCGACGACGCCCATCTCGCCCCGGACGCCACCGGCCTCGTCCCCGCCGCCTGCCGCCTGCTGGCCGTGCTGGACGCCCCCGAGGCGCCGGTCACCGACCCGTACGAGGCCGCGCTGCGGGACGTCGTACGCCGCCTCGGCACGTCCACGACCGCCGCCAACACCGCCGCCATCGCCGACGGCTTCCGCAAGTCCCTGCTGCACAACCTCTGGCACGTCCACAACTGGCGGCGCGGCGAGTTACCCGCCCTCAACGACTACGTGACGCTGCGCGCCGGGGACGTCGGCGGCCCGTGGTTCTCGGCCTTCGCGCCGGTGTGCGGCGCGTACGAACTGCCGTCGGGCGCCGCCCGCGATCCCAGGGTCCGCGCGCTCACCCAGGCCGCCTCCCTGGCCGCGGGCGTCGACAACGACCTGTGCTCCTTCTCCCGCGAGGACGCCACCGGTGAGAAGAACCTGCTGCACGTCCTCATGCGCGACCACGCCTGCTCCCCGGCCCGCGCCCACGTCCTCGCCGTCGGCCTGCGCAACCGTCTGATGCTGCTGTACACCCGGCTGCGCGACGCGGTGAGCGCGGACGGCCCGGCGCTCGCCCGCTACGCCCACGACCTCGGCCACGTCGTCCGCGGGAATCTGGAGTGGTGCCACGCCTCCGCCCGCTACCGCGCCCCGGACCCCGCGGGCACCCCGGGGGCCGTCCCGCTCCCGCCCCTCGTCGTCACCGGCGACCCGGGCGGCATCGACCCGGCGCCGCTCGACCTCCCGGCCACCGCCTGGTGGTGGGACCGGCTCCCGCCCGCCGCCCGCGGCTGACCGCGCCCACCGGCCGACGGCGGCCCGCCCGGCCGGACCGCCGCCCGCCCGCCGCCCGCTCCTCCAGGCCGCACCAGGCGGCGCCCTCCACCTCCGCTCCTCACGGCCACAGCAGGCGGCGCCTCCACCCCCGCTCCCCGCGGAGGTACTGCACGCGCACGTGCCGTCTGGCCGCGTCGCCCTGGAAGAACTCCGCCTCCTCGGGCAGCAGCCGGTACAGCGTCCACGTCGGGGCCGGGGCGTCCGGCTCCAGGCGGGCCCGGTCCCAGGCCGCGCGGGACGCCTCCGCGAGGGCGTCGGCCGACTCCAGCACCTCGCTCTGCCTGCCGGTCAGCGCGGCGGCCAGGGCCCCCGTGGTGCGGACGCGCAGGTCCGCCCGGGACTCCTCGGGGGCGGCCGGGGCGACCGGGCCGCGCAGGCGGACCTGCCGGCCCAGGACGGGCCAGTAGAAGGAGAGCGCCGCGTACGGCCGTGCCGCGAGCTGGCGGCCCTTGCGGCTCGTCGCGTGCGTCGCGAAGGACCAGCCGGCGGCGTCGGCGCCGTGCAGCACCACGGTCCGCACGTCCGGCAGGCCGGCCTCGTCCGACGTCGCCAGCGACATGGTGTGCGGCTCGGGCTGCCCGGCCGCCACCGCCGCCGCGAACCACCGGGTGAACAGCGGCAGCGGGTCGCCGGGCGCGGTGTCCGGGTCGAAGGGCGGCAGGTCCGTGACCTCGGGGTCCCACACCCTCAGCGACCTCAGCAGCTCGTGAAGATCCGTTTCCATGCCTCGCATTGTCACCCCGGCCGACCGGCGTGGACGGCGGACGCGGACGCGCGACAGGCGGTGGTCCACCTGGGTGGACCACCGCCTGCCTGACAGGACTTGAGGGGCCGGGCGTGGTCGGCGCGCCCGGTTCTCCGGCTGCTCCGGTTACTTCAAGGGCTTCCTCCCCGTGACGCCGAGGTGCACCAACAGCGCCAGGTTGGGCCGGAGTTCGGCCTGCTTGACGCCCACGCCCTTCTGGTGGGAGGCGACGGCCGCGAGCATCGCGACCAGCGAACCGGCGATGGCGGCGGGGCTGACGTCCTTGTCGACCTTGTTCCGCGACTGCAGGTCGGTGACGGCCTCGGCCAGTGAGGTGTTCACCGAGTTGAGGATCTTCGTCCTCAGTTTGTTGAAACGCTTGTCGCCCTCGGCCGCCCCGAGATCGACGACCCGCAGAAGAGCATCGTTTCTGCGCCAGAAATCAAGGAAACCGTCGACGAGATCCTGGGCGGTCTGCCAGCCGGCCTTGCCGACCCAGGAGCGGCCCGCGGCGAGCTCCGCCAAGTCGGCGCTCTCGGCGGCCATTTGGTCCGCCAGCTCCAGGACGGCGCCCTCGACGTCCGGGAAGTACTGGTAGAAGGTCGCGGGCGAGGTGCCGGCCCTGCGGGCGACATCGATGACTTTGACGTCGCGGTACGGGGAGGAGCTGAGCATCTCGCTGAGGCAGTCGAGCAGCTTCTGCCGGGTCGCCTGCCCACGCCGACCGGCCACGCGGCCGTCGACGGTACGCACTTGTCCTGTCATGCCGGTCAGCTTACCGAGGGGGGTTGGGAGCGCTATTCGGCCGACTGCAAATGGGGTGTGCAACGAGTGGGAGGCTTTAGGGAGGGCGTCCCCTGCTGGGCCGACGCCCAGCTCCCCGACGTCGAGGCGGGCAAGCGGTTCTACGGCGGGCTCTTCGGCTGGACCTTCCGGGCGGCGTCCGGCTCCTCCGTGCGGGCCCTGCGCGGCGGCGAGCCCGTCGCGGCGCTCGCCCCGAAGACGGACGGCAGGATGCCCACCGTCTGGACGGTCTACTTCGCGACGCCGGACGTGGCCGCGTTCGCGCAGCGCGTCCTCGCGACCGGCGGACAGCTCGTGACCCCGCCGACACCGGTCGCCGGCGAGGGCGCGTACGCCCTGGTCACCGATGCCGACGGCGCCGTCTTCGGGCTGTGGGAGGCCCGCGGCCACGCGGGCTTCGGGCGGCGGCACGAGCCGGGCGCATTCGCCTGGGCGCAGCTCTACACCCGGGACGTCGAAGGCGCGAACGCCTTCTACGGCGCCCTGTTCCACGAGGCGCTGTTCGGCTCCGGGACCGGACCCGACTTCGGGCGCGCGCCCGTCTCCGATGTCTTCGCCGCCGAGATGCCCCCGCACTTCCTCGTCCACTTCGGTGTCGGGGACTGCCGCGAGGCCCTCGCCGCCGTGCGGCGGCTCGGCGGCCGGGTGCTGACGGAGCCGTTCGGCACGTCGTACGGCACGGTCGCGGTCGTCACCGACGACCAGGGCGCCTCGTTCGCGCTCCTGGAGCGCCCGCCGCTGCCGCCGCACCTGGCGTGAGCCCCCGCGCGCCGCGAAGGTCGAAGATGTGTTCGGAATGTGGCCGGAGGGTGTGAAGCCGGCTCCGATGGCACCGCCCGCGGTGTTTGAGCGTCTTCCCGGACGGCTGCCGGGCACGGGCCCGGCGCCGTGGCGTCCCGGCGCGGCCTTCCGCCCCGGACCGCCGTGTGATTTTGCCCCAGGACACCCCGATCCGCCCCCGGGTTCGCCACCAGCGCCCCGGCCAGGAAGAATCGGGGTGCGTGCCGCCATGGCGGTGCGGTGGTGAGACGCTGCACTGGGCCGCGGACATGTGGCGCACACACGGCGGGGACGCGGCTCGTACGGGGAGGTGGCAGACAAGTGGTGGAGCAGCTTACGCAGCACGATCCACGGCGGATCGGGCCGTTCGAGGTGCTCGGACGGCTCGGGGCCGGCGGAATGGGGCTGGTGTATCTCGCGCGTTCGGCGTCCGGCCGGCGCGTGGCGATCAAGACGGTCCGGACCGAACTCGCCGAGGACCAGCTCTTCCGCGTCCGCTTCACGCGCGAGGTCGAGGCCGCCCGCGCGGTCTCCGGCTTCTACACCGCGGCCGTGGTCGACGCCGACCCGCGCGCCGCCGTGCCCTGGCTGGCCACCGCCTACGTGCCCGCGCCCTCCCTCGAGGAGATAGTGAATCAGTGCGGCCCGCTGCCCGCCCAGGCGGTGCGCTGGCTCGCGGCCGGTATCGCGGAGGCGTTCCAGTCCATCCACGGGGCGGGCCTGGTCCACCGCGACCTCAAGCCGTCGAACGTCCTGGTCGTCGAGGACGGCCCCCGCGTGATCGACTTCGGCATCGCGTCCGGCGTCTCCAACACCCGCCTGACCATGACGAACGTCGCCGTGGGCACCCCCGCCTACATGTCCCCCGAGCAGGCCAAGGACTCCCGCAGCGTCACCGGCGCGAGCGACGTGTTCTCGCTGGGCTCCACGCTCGTCTTCGCCGCGACCGGACACGCCCCCTTCCACGGCGCCAACCCGGTCGAGACGGTGTTCATGCTGCTCCGGGAGGGCCCCGACCTCGACGGGCTGCCCGCCGAGCTGCGCCCGCTCATCGAGTCCTGCATGCAGATGGAGGCCTCGGCGCGGCCCACCCCCGCCGACCTCCAGGCCCAGCTCGCCCCGCATCTGTTCGGCTCCGGCTCCGACGACAGCGGTACGGCCTCGGCGTGGCTGCCCGAGGTGGCCGTCAGCCTCATCGAGGCCCGCCGCAACGGCCGCCCGCCCGCCCAGGGCCACCAGGGCCCCGGCCGCAGCACCGGGGGCCGTCCGCACGTACCGCCGCCGCCCGCGCACGACCCCGTCGTCCCGGCCCGGCCGCCCATGCCGGTCGGCGCGCCCGCCGGGGCGCCCGGCACCGGGCCGGTCCGGCTGGCCGGCGCGTCCGTGCCCATCGGGCCCGGCCCGCGCGTCGCCGACGTGCGCGCCTCCGCCGTCAAGGCGCCGCCGCCCACCGCGGCGCTCGCCGCGTCCTGGACGAAGGCGCAGGCCGGCGTGGGCGGCGCCGACCCGGCCGCGGCCGTGACCGCGGCGCCCCCCGTCCCGTCGGCGCCGCCGGAGCAGCCCGGCGGCTGGCGGCCCTGGCGGTTCCGGATGTCCAACGACGTGTGGGGCACCCCGGCCGTCGCCGGCGACCTGGTCTACGTCACCTCCTTCGAGGTGCACGCCCTCGACGTGGCCACCGGCCGCCGCCGCTTCAAGACGCGCGACGTCGCCTGGTCCATGGCCGTCGCGGACGGCCGGGTGCACGCCTCCGACGGGCCCACCCTGTTCGCCCTGGACGCCCGCGAGGGCACCGACCTGTGGCGGCTGCCGACCGACGCCTGGGTGTACTCGCTCAAGGCCGACCGCGGCACCGTCGTCACCGGCACCCGCGGCGGCGGCGTCCAGGCCTGGGAGGCGGCGGCCGGCCGGAAGCTGTGGGAGCTGACCGGCGCCCAGACCGACTTCGAGTCCCCGGAGGCCGGCCCGTCCGTCCACGACGGCGCGGTGTACGTCTGGCAGGACGCCCGGCTGCGCGCCCTGGACGCCCGCACCGGCGACGAGCGCTGGTCGTACCCCATCGGCGACGCCGCGTCCTGCGGCGGCGTCCCGGTCCGCCTGACCCACGCCCCGGACGGCTACGTGTACGTCTGCGCCGGCACCCGGGTCCTGGCGCTGGACGTCGTCACCGGCCACGTCCGCTGGCACTTCGAGGCCCCGGCCGTGTTCCTGTCCCCGCCCGCCTTCGTGCCGGGCCCCGCGGTCACCGGCGGCGGCCTCTACCTCGCGGACTACCTCGGCACGGTGTACGCCCTCGACGCCACCGACGGCCGGGACCGCTGGCGCATCGCCACGGAGGCCCGCTCCTCGGTGGAACCGGTGCTGGTGGCCGCCGGCCACGTCCACGTCGGCAGCGGCAAGGGCCTCTACACCCTCGACGCCGTCACCGGCACCCCCAAGTGGCGCTTCCAGGCGGGCGGAGACATCGTGGGCGCGCCCTCCGTCGCCGCCGGCCGCATCCACTTCGGCTCCACCGACCACCTGCTGTACACGCTGAAGGCCGACGACGGCCGGCTGCGCTGGAAGCTCGCCACGGGCGGCGAGATCACCGGCTCCCCGGTGGTCCGCGACGGCGTGGTGTACGCGTGCAGCAAGGACCGCTGCGTGTACGCGCTGGACGCCGAGAAAGGGACGGGTACGGCGCGCACCACGTGAGGGTTTCGCGCAGTGCTTCACGGCTTTGTCACCGCGCCCCGCGCGTGGCGGGCGGGCCCCCGGGCCGCTGCTAGCGTGATGCGGCCATGACGGGGGAGGCCATGGCCCTGTGCCCCCGTCCCGCTCAACAGGCAATCACCACACGGGGGTTGAACCATGAAGCTTCGTCATGCCCGCACAGCCGTGATCGCGGTCGGCCTCGTCGTCGCCCTGACCGGCGCCCGCGGCTCCCACGGCGGCGGATGCAGCTCCAACCACAGCAGCTCCACCTCGGGCGGCTCGAACCACGACGACTACGACGGCGACGACTACGACATCGACGTCCCCGACGTCGACGCGGGCACCTCCGGCAGCACCGGCACCGGCTCGTCCTCCCCGGCCGCGAGCGACCTCGACATCGACGGCTGCGCCTACGAGGAGTACCGCGGCCTGGTCGGCAAGGTCACCGCCTCGAACTCCGACGCCACGACGACGTACACGTACGACTTCACGGTCGTCTTCAAGGACGCCGCCGGCGCGACCCTGACCACGACGACCGGCACGATCTCCTACGTCCCCGCGCTGCAGGACCGCACCCAGGACGTGGCGGCGGCCTACGTGCCCAGCGGCCCGGACGCCACGAACGGCGGCACCTGCGAGATCACCAACGCGACCAAGACCGCGGTGTAGGCCGTGCCGTGCGGGTCCCCGCGGGCCCGCGACGACGGCGACGGCACCGCACGGCGCCGTCGCACCACCCGGATACGCCGATGCGCGGCGCTCCCGGCGCCGCACCGCGTCCGGCGCCGCGGCCCGATCCGGGAAGATCCGGACGCATCCGCCCGGCGCCCGCCCGCCGGCCCCGGCCCTACCCGGACACGCGCCGGCCGCGGCAGCTCCCCCTGAGACTGCCGCGGCCGGTTCCCCCGCTCCCCCCCCGGGTGGCGTGGGTCAGTTGGGACGCTCGACCGTCGCGTGGGCGTCGAGCGTGGTGATCTCCTCGTCCGTCGCGTGGGCGTCGGCCGGCTTGAGGTCCTCGCTCGTGGCGTGGGCGTCGGTCGGCTTGAGGTCCGCGTCGGTCGCGTGCGCGTCGGTCGGCTTGAGCTCGTTGTCGGCCATGACGGTCAACTCCCTGCATTCTGTGTGGATCCGGACGCATCCGCCCGGCGACTCCCCCGAGGGCCGCCGGACGGATCCGTGAGGCCGCCCACCTCAACGGTGAGGGCCCACCGAGCCGCCTGCCCCCCGACGCGGCGGGTCGGTGAGAACAACCATGCCCCACGGCGATAAACGAATGATGAACGAGCGGGCACGGCCCCGGACCCCGAGGGGGAAAGACCCGCGTCCGCTTAGGCCACCGCCGCCGGACGCAGCAGCGCGCGCACCTCGGCCGCCTCCGGTGAGTCCAGCGCCTCGAACACCGACAGCGCCTCCTGCCAGCAGACGTGCGCGCGGTCGGTGTGCCCTATGGCGCTCAGCGCCCGGCCCAGGACCGTGAGGACGTTCGCGCGCCGCCAGTCCCCGCCGATGCCGCGCAGCGTGACCAGCGCCTGCTCGGCCTGCGAGGCGGCGTCGGCCGGCCGCCGGTCCGTCAGGTGCAGCTCGGCCAGCCGGAACAGCGTCATGCCGTGCCAGAGCAACTGCCTGCTGTCGCGGAACACCTCCCGCGCGTCGAGCAGCGCGGCCCGCGCCTCCGCGGTGCGGCCCGCGCCGGTGAGGGCCATGCCGAGGGCGTACTTGCCGTTCGCCAGCCGCAGCGCCTGCCCGGTGGCGTCCCGCTCGTAGAACTCCACGCCGGTCCGGGCCAGTTCCACGGCGCTGTCGGTGCGGCCGGTCGCCAGGTGCACCCGGGACAGGTTGCACAGGGCCGCCGCCGCACCCGGCTGGTTGGCGTCGGCGCGGAACGCCTCCAGGGCCCGGCCGAAGTGGTCCTCGGCGTCGCCGTGCCGCCCCTCGTACAGGGCGACGATGCCGCGCTGGTTGGGCGCCTGGCCGCAGGCCACCGGGTCGCCGGAGGACAGGCCCAGCTCCAGGGCTCGGCGGGCCTCCTCCTCGGCCTCGGCGAACCGCCCCGACACGCTGTGCACATGGGTCAGCATGACGCGGGCCCGGCCCTCGGCCCAGTCGTCCCCGACCGCCCGCGCGGCCTCGCTGACGGCCGCGGCGGCCTTGGTGAACTGCAGCGAGTTCGCGCCCGACTCGCCGAGGTCCACCGCCGTCATCAGCAGGTCGGCCGCCTCGCGCTGCATGCCGGCCGCCGCCGCCTGCCGGGCGCAGGCCAGTAGGCACTCCGACTCGCTGAACAGCCACTCCAGGGCACGGTCCCGGTCGGGGAAGACCAGCCCCGGCGCACCCGTGGCCGCGACGTGCGCGAGGACGCGCTCGCCGGGCCGCTCGATCGCGTACACCCCGGCCGCCGTCGCCAGGTAGAAGTCCATCAGCCGCGCCGTCGCCCCTCGCGCGCCGCCCGCCGCCTCGTCGCGCTCGGCGCACGCGCGCGCGTAGAGCCGGACCAGGTCGTGCAGGCGGTAGCGGCCGGGCGCCGCCGACTCCAGCAGCGAGGTGTCCACCAGGGACTCCAGCAGGTCCTCGGTGTCCTCGGCGGGCAGGTCCAGCACCGCCGCTGCCGCCGCCACCGAGATGTCGGGCCCGTCGGGCAGGCCCAGCAGCCGGAAGGCGCGGGCCTGGGCCGGCTCCAACTGCCCGTAGCCGAGCTCGAAGGTCGCCTTCACCGCCAGGTCGCCCGCCTGGAGTTCGTCGAGGCGGCGGCGCTCGTCGGCGAGCTTGGCGGCCAGCACCGACACCGTCCAGGTGCGGCGGGCCGCCAGCCGGGACGCCGCGATCCGGATCGCCAGCGGCAGGAACCCGCACGCCGCCACCACGTCGAGGGCGGCCTCCCGCTCCGAGGCCACCCGGTCCTCGCCCACGATCTTCGTGAACAGGGCCAGCGCCTCCTCCGGCGACATCACGTCCAGGTCGATCAGATGCGCCCCCGCCAGCCCCACCATGCGGACCCGCGACGTGACCAGCGCGGCGCAGCCCTCCGTGCCGGGCAGCAGCGGGCGCACCTGCGCCGCGTCACGGGCGTTGTCCAGCAGCACCAGCACACGCCGGCCGTCGAGCACCGAGCGGTACAAGGCGGCACGTTCCTCCAACGAGTCCGGAATCGCCGAGTCCGCCGTGCCCAGGGCCCGCAGGAACGACCCGAGGACCGTCTCGGGCTCCGCCGAACGCGCCCCCGCGCCCTGCAGATCCACGTACAACTGGCCGTCCGGGAACGCCGTACGGGCCCGGTGCGCGACGTGCACCGCCAGGGTCGTCTTGCCGACGCCGCCGATGCCCGCGAGCGCCGACACCGCCATCACCCGGCCCTTCGCCGACGCCAGCACCTCACCCAGCTCCGCCACCAGCGACGACCGGCCCGTGAAGTCCTGGATCGTCGCGGGCAACTGCGCCGGACGCACCGGGGCCCGGGCCGGCTCGGGGGCGGGCGCGGGCGGTCCCGCCAGAGCCGGGTCCGCCCGCAGGATGCCCTGCTGGAGTTCCCGCAGCCCGGGGCGCGGATCCACACCGAGTTCGTCGGCCAGCAGACGCCGGGTGTCCGCGTACACGGCCAGCGCCTCCGCCTGCCGGCCGCTGCGGTACAGCGCCAGCATCAGCAGCTCCCGCAGGCGCTCCCGCAGCGGGTGGGCCGCCGTCAGCGCCGTCAGCTCCGAGACCGCCTCGGCGTGAGCACCCTGCTCCAGGTCCATGTCCAGCCGCGATTCCAGGAGTTGCAGCCGCCACTCCTCCAGCCGCACCCGCTGCGCCTCCGCGTACGGGCCCGGCACGCCCGCCAGGGTCTCCCCGTCCCACAGGGCCAGCGCCCGCCCCAGCGCCTCACGGGCCCGGCCCAGGTCCCCGGCGCCGCGCGCCTTCTCCGCCCCGGCCGCGAGGTCCTGCGCCTCGGCCAGGTCCAGCGTCCGCTCCCCGAGGCCGCGCACCGCGTACCCGCCGGACTCGCTCACCAGCAGCCCGGGGCCCAGCACCTTGCGCAGCCGGGACGCGTACGTCCGGACCGTCGCCAGCGCCTGCGACGGAGGCTCCTCGCCCCACAGCGCGTCGATCAGTTCCGCGGCGGTCGCCGTGCGGCCCTCGCGCAGCAGCAGCGCGGCCAGCAGGGCGCGCTGCTGCGGAGAACCGGTGCTCAGCGGCTTGTCGCCGTGCCAGGCGCGCACCGGACCGAGCACCCCGAGGCGCAGCGCCCGCGGCGTGGACGAGCCCGTCCGCCGCTGCTCCGGCACTCGCGGTACACCCATCGCCGTCCCCCTAGGCCCTCTCGTTCGGATCGTCCCGGCGTCGCGCCCCGGCCCGCACCTGTGCGGCGTCGCCGACGGTCGCCGACTCCTCCGCGCCCGGCTCCGCCCGGGCGGCGGGGACCTCGGTCCGCGCCGGCTCCCTCCGCCGCCTCGCCACCGCGCGCACCGGACCCGCTCGGTTCGCCGGGCGGCACCGCGCCCCACGGCCGGGCCGGTCCGGACGACAGACCCCGGGCCCCGAGGCGACAAGGCCAGTTTGCCTTGTTCATGTTGAGCCCGTCAGCTTCGGGAGATACAGAATCGCCGCCCGTCACGCCGGGTGACACAAGGCCCTCACATCCTCTCCGCACACGCGGCGGGCCGCCGGTCTGACTGCCGGGCCGGCCACGGGCCGCGCACGAGACGGGCGCCCGGCCCCGGCGTGAGCCCGGGGCGTGCCGGAGCCGCGCGGACCCCTCCCACACCGGACCGGCCGGATCAACCGGCTCCTCGGCGGCCGCGGGGCCTCCTTCGAGGCCCCGCCGGACACACCATGGAGGTCGTGACCCGGCCGT
>DASTDN010000205.1:0-2895 GCA_035710365.1 Streptomyces sp.
GTGGTGGTCTTGTCCCCGGTGTGGGTGAGGTCGTCGATGCCTGCCGAAGCGGACGTCATGACGGCCTCTGTGCGCAGCGGGTTGATCTCCGAGACGGCGCCGACGAACGTGGTCTTGCCCACGCCGAAACCGCCCGCCACCACGATCTTCGCCGAGGTGGTGGAGCGACTCTGAGAAACCGGCCCTCCGCTAGAGCTTGCGAAGTCCACTGAGCACCCTTTCGAGCAGTGTCACGTCTGGCTGGCCGCCGGCGTTCTCGTCGCCGCCGGGCTGATGGATGGCGACCAGTCCCGCCTCCGCCAAGTCGGCGACGAGGATCCTGGCCACGCCGAGGGGGATCGTGAGGAGAGCCGAGACCTCGGCCACCGACTTGATCTCTCGGCAGAGGTTGCAGATCCGCTGATGCTCGGGCAACTGGCCCTGCATCTGGTGCGGCTGCGCGGTGGTGTGCACCAGCGCCTCGATGGCGAGCTGGTAACGCGGCCTGGTGCGTCCGCCCGTCATGGCGTACGGGCGCACCAGAGGATTGTTGGCACCTCCGGCGGGCGCCGGCTCGGGAGCGCGGCGCTGCGGTTCCACGGGCTGGATGCGTGGCGCCGGCGGCTGGTCGTACGGCGACGGGCCGGGGCCCTGCGGCGCGTACGGCTGCCGGTGGCTGGGTGCGGAGGGGAAGTTGTACCGGTTCTGCGAACCGTCGTGCGGGCCCTGGGCAGGGCCGTACGACCAGTTGCCCGAGGGTGAACCGCCTGGGGGTGTTGCCACTTTCTCCTCCTCCGACGTGCCTGGCACCCGTGTGCTGTGGTAGCCGCGTCCCGAAACCTTACGGCCACGGGACGCCAAAACGCACCGTCCGTTTGTCAGTTGAGAAGGCTCCCTTGGAGCTCCGCACGAAGGTCCGGAGTGAGGACCGTACCGGCCCGGTCCACCAAAAGTGCCATCTCATACCCAATGAGGCCGATGTCCGCCTCCGGGTGTGCGAGAACGGCGAGCGACGAACCGTCGGAAATGGACATGATGAAGAGGAATCCCCGCTCCATCTCCACAACTGTCTGGTTCACGCTGCCGCCCTCGAAAATCCGGGAAGCGCCTGCCGTCAGAGACGTCAGTCCGGAGGCGACGGCCGCGAGCTGGTCGGCGCGGTCACGAGGGAAGCCCTCGGACATCGCCAGAAGGAGTCCGTCGGCGGAGACCACCACGGTGTGGGACACCCCCGGGGTGTTGTCCACGAAGTTGGTGATCAACCAGTTCAGGTTCTGTGCCGCCTGGCTCATCGGGCTCACACTAACGCTCCTGGTCGTAGGTGCTGTCAGGACCGAAGCCCTGGCCATTTGTCTCACTGCCTGCGCTGCGGCCTCGCTGGACACCGCGTCGCAGGTTGCTCAGCCTGCCCCGGACGTCCTCCGGGGCGCGGGAGACCTGGGGGCCTCCCTGGGGGGTGGTGTCGGCGGTGCCCTCGACCAGGTTGGCCTTGGGTACCCGCCGCGGCAGTCCGGAGGAGGTGACACCGCCCGCCTTCGGCTTGCGGAGCTGCGAGGCCTGCTGCCAGCGCTCGTCGTTCGCCGAACGCCAGCCGCTGTCGCCGTTGCCCTCCGCGGGAGCCGCAGGCTCCCGGTTCGCCTGCCGCGTGCCGTCCGTGCCGGTCGTGCCGCTCGCGGTGGGGCCGCGGCGCGGAAGCCCGGCGTCGGTCAGCTCGTGGACGGCGGAAGGGGCCGGTCCCGGACGGTCGAAGCCTACGTGGTCCTGCTCACGCGAGTCACCGGCCTGCGCGGACTCCGCTTCCGGGGCATCCGAAGGGTACTGGTTCGGATAGCCGTTCTGGTAGCCGTCCCGCTGCTGCCAGTCGCCGCGGTGGGGCTGCTCCTGGTAGGAGGAAGCGTAGGTGCCGGCGCCGCCGGGGCTCACGCCGCCGTCGCGGGCGGGCTCCGCGTACCCCTGTTCCTGCGGGTAACCGCCGTTCACCGCGTAGCCGCCGTGCAGCGGGGCGCCGCCGTCCGGCGCGTAGTACCGGTCGTCGTACGGCTGCTGCGGCTGTTGCTGCGGCACCTGGTGCGCGGGCCGCGGGCCGTGGCCGCCGGGCTGCTCCCGGTGGCCGCCCAGGCCGTCGTCCCAGGCGTGCCGCCCGCCGCCGAACCACTGGGCGTACGGGACCTGTTGGGCGTTCTCACCGGCTTCCTGGGGGTCGTCCTGGCCGCGGCCCTGCTCCAGGGCGGCGCGGCGCTCCTCGCGCATCAGGGAGCGGCCGACGGGGTCCAGGTCGCGGACGCCGTCGGACACGTCGGAGTAGCGGCTGTCGTCGAAGCCGAGTTCCGCGGCGGTCCGCACCGGCTGGCCGTGGTCCGTGCCGGCGAAGGTCTGCTTCGGAATGATCTGCGAGACGGTGAACTCGTCACCGGCCGGCTGCTCCTCGCCGCCACCGCCGTGCGTGATCGCGTCCGGCAGCATGACCAGCGACGTCGTGCCGGCCTGCTCCCCGGAGGGGCGCAACTGGACACGGATGCCGTGCCGGTCGGACAGCCGGCCGACCACGAACAGGCCCATGCGCTGGGATATCGCGGCGTCCACGGTCGGCGGGTTGGCCAGCTTGTGGTTGATGTCCGCGAAGTCCTCGGCGGTCAGCCCGATGCCCTTGTCGTGGATCTCGATCATCACGCGGCCGTCGGGCAGCCGGGTCGCGGTGACACGGACCTTGGTCTGCGGCGAGGAGAACGTCGTGGCGTTCTCCAGCAGCTCGGCCAGCAGGTGCACGAGGTCGGTCACGGCCCGGCCGTGGATCTCGGCCTCCGGGACGCCGGACAGCTCGATGCGCTCGTACTGCTCCACCTCGGAGGAGGCGGCGCGCAGCACGTCCACCAGCGGAACCGGCTGGTCCCAGCGGCGGCCGGGCTCCTCGCCGGC
>DASTDN010000206.1:0-4297 GCA_035710365.1 Streptomyces sp.
GGAGCCGCCGGGCGTGGCCGACGAGCCGTGCGAGGGCTCCCCGGTGGCCTCGCCGGAAGCGTGGTCACCGGGCTCCTCCGGGGCGGACGCCGACGCCGAGGCGCCCGGCACGACCGGAGCCCCGCTCGGACCCCACGCGGCGAGGTCGCCCTCGGCCGGGACGATGAACGCCTGCAGCGACACCGCACCGGTCGTGCTGAAGTTGAAGGTGACCTTCTGGATGTCGCCGTCGACCAGGCCCTCGGAGCCGGCCAGGACCGCCGAGGCGTTGTCCTTGCCGCCGATGACGATGGAGCCGCCCGCCGGGACGCTCAGGGTCTTGCCCTTGGCGGGCGGCAGCTTGGCCTCGCCCGCGCCGGCCACGGTGATGGACTCCAGCGTCTGGGCGCGGGAGCCGCTGTTGAAGATGGTGGCCGAGACCGCCGCGGGGCCCGTCGACTCGGCGCCGCCCCGGGACACCACGAGCGCGTTCTGGACCTTCAGGTCACCGACGGTCGTGGCTGCGTTGTCCGGCCTGATCTCCAGCGTCTGGGCGTTGGTGCCGGCGCCGCACGCGGCGAGCGAGGCGATCGAGACTGCGGTGACGGCGGCGGCGAGGGCGCCGCGTCGAAGGCTGCTGCTCACGGCGGCGGAAACTCCTTGACTCGAGCGTGGCGGCCGGGAAAGCCACCCTTAAGTGTCTGTCAGCGGGCCTAGGTTACCGAGCCGTTCCCGCGTGACCACACCCGACCCTCCCTCAGCGGGGGAGGCTTCCCCCGCGCAGGCGCCGCGCGCGCCCGCGCCCGCGCCGCTCCCGGCCGCCGACGCCCGCCCCGCTCCCGGCCCCCGCATCCCCGTTCCCCTGCTTCTCGCAGGTGACTTCCGCCCGTCCCCGCCGTCATTCGCAAAAGTCGCGCGCGGGTGTCTCGCGGGATTTCCGTGAAGAATGCGGGGCCGGGTCAAGAAATGGATCACACGGAGATCTCCGGCGCCGGTCACGGCCCCGGGTGATCAATTCTTGAAACGTCCGGAAGCCCGCTGCGGTGACCGAACGGAGTAGCGAAAGTCGAGCATGCGCAACCCGACATATCGGGACGTTCCGTCGCTTGAGAGGGTCTGTCGGAGCGTGTGACGGCTGTCTTGCGTCCGGCGCGGAGAACCGCTCCGACCTGCGAATACCTGTCCCCGGCGGCCCGGCGCAGCACGTCCCTGTCGCAGTTGTCAAGCCCCGAGATATGCCCTGACCTGCGAAAACGCCATTCAGAACACGCCGTATCCGTGTTACCCTGGATAGCCACGGAAGGGGTACCTGTCACATGACGTTCAAGGTTGGCGACACCGTGGTCTATCCCCATCACGGGGCCGCGCTGATCGAGGCAATCGAAACTCGGCAGATCAAAGGCGTGGACAAGACCTACTTGGTGCTGAAGGTCGCCCAGGGTGACCTGACGGTACGTGTGCCAGCGGACAATGCGGAGTTCGTCGGCGTGCGTGATGTGGTCGGTCAGGACGGGCTGGACCGGGTCTTCGAGGTGCTGCGCGCGCCGTACGCCGAGGAGCCCACGAACTGGTCGCGTCGATACAAGGCAAACCTGGAGAAGCTCGCCTCCGGTGATGTCATCAAGGTCGCGGAAGTCGTGCGTGACCTGTGGCGTCGCGAGCGCGAGCGCGGACTCTCCGCCGGTGAGAAGCGCATGCTCGCCAAGGCCCGCCAGATCCTGGTGAGCGAGCTCGCCCTCGCGGAGAACACCAACGAGGACAAGGCCGAGGCGCTGCTCGACGAGGTTCTCGCCTCCTGACGCAGGGCAGGCAACCGGACCGCTCAGCTCTCAGCACAGCGCAGTGAAATGCCGCGGTGCCCGATGACACATGTTCTGTCGCCGGGCGCTGCGGCATGTTCGTGTCCCGGGCACACCCGTGCCCGACCGCCGTGCTCATGCCGTACGCCTGTTTTGCAGCGCTTGTGCCGTACGACCCGGATCCCGCTCGTGCCGTACGCCAAGACGGGGGTGGCCCCCCGGTACTGAAGTGCCGGTACTGCGAGTGCCGGGCCCGGACGGCTGTCTCGACCGCTGTCACGGAAGGGTCCGGTCGAGGCTCGCGCCCGGCACGGTGAGGCCATACCCACGTAGGTCGAGCACACAAACCTGACAGGAACCGATGTCTGACGTATCACGTCCCACCCCCGCGCGGACCCGCACGGCGGCCGTGATCCCGGCCGCCGGCCGGGGCGTGCGGCTCGGCCCCGGCGCGCCCAAGGCGCTCCGTGCCCTGGGCGGCACGCCCATGCTGATCCACGCGGTGCGCGCGATGGCCGCCTCACGGGCCGTCTCGCTCGTCGTCGTCGTGGCACCGCCCGACGGCACGGCCGAGGTCAGGAGCATGCTCGACAGCTACGCGCTGCCCGAACGCACCGACTTCCTCGTGGTGCCCGGCGGCGGGACACGGCAGGAATCCGTACGCGCGGGGCTCGACGCGGTGCCGTCCGGCCACGACATCGTGCTCGTCCACGACGCGGCCCGGCCGCTGGTCCCGGTCGACACGGTGGACGCGGTGATCGAGGCGGTGCGCGAGGGCGCGCCCGCCGTGGTCCCGGCGCTGCCGCTCGCCGACACCGTCAAGGAGGTCGAGCCGGCGGCGACGCCCGGTGAGGCCGAGCCGGTCGTGGCGACGCCCGTGCGCGCGCGGCTGCGCGCGGTGCAGACCCCGCAGGGCTTCGACCGGGCCACGCTCGTGCGGGCCCACGCGACGGTGACCGACGACGTCACCGACGACGCGGGCATGGTCGAGCGGCTCGGGCTGACGGTCGTGACCGTGCCCGGGCACGAGGAGGCGTTCAAGGTGACGCGTCCGATCGACCTGATCCTGGCCGAGGCCGTCCTCACGCGCAGGAGGCTCAACGATGGCTTCTGAGACGTACCCCGAGTCCGCCTTCCCGCTGCCGCAGGTCGGCGTCGGGACCGACATCCACGCCTTCGAGGAGGGCCGCGAGCTGTGGTGCGCGGGCCTGAAGTGGGAGGGCGAGGGGCCGGGCCTGGCCGGGCACTCCGACGCGGACGTCGTCGCGCACGCCGCGTGCAACGCGCTGTTCTCCGCCGCCGGCCTCGGTGACCTGGGGCAGCACTTCGGGACCGGGCGGCCCGAGTGGTCCGGCGCCTCCGGGGTGACGCTGCTGACCGAGGCCGCGCGGATCGTGCGCGCGGCGGGCTTCCGCGTCGGGAACGTCGCCGTCCAGGTCGTCGGCCCCCGCCCCAGGATCGGCAGGCGCCGCGACGAGGCGCAGAAGATCCTCTCGGACGCGGCCGGCGCCCCCGTCACGGTCTCGGGCGCCACCACCGACGGCCTGGGCTTCCCGGGCCGCGACGAGGGCCTCATGGCGATCGCCACGGCACTCGTCGTCAGGGACGGCCGGGCGGCACCCTAGGGGACGCCCCGGGTTCCGCCCGGGACGACGGGGGAAGGGCGTGAGGCACCGGCCCGCGCCCACTACCCTGGAGGCGTGACCATTCGCCTGTACGACACCAGCGCCCGGCAGATCCGTGACTTCGCCCCCCTCACCCCGGGCTGTGTCTCGATCTACCTGTGCGGCGCCACCGTGCAGGCCGCGCCGCACATCGGGCACATCCGCTCGGGGCTGAACTTCGACATCATGCGCCGCTGGTTCTCCTACCGCGGCTACGAGGTCACGTTCATCCGCAACGTCACCGACATCGACGACAAGATCATCACCAAGTCCGCCGAGCAGGGCCGCTCCTGGTGGTCCATCGGGTACGACAACGAGCGGGCCTTCACCGACGGCTACCGCGCGCTCGGCTGCCTGCCGCCCACCTACGAGCCCCGCGCCACCGGGCACGTGACCGAGATGGTCGAGATGATGCGCGGCCTGATCGAGCGCGGCCACGCCTACGAGGCGGAGGGGAACGTCTACTTCGCCGTGAAGTCCTTCCCCGGGTACCTCGGCCTGTCCAACCAGGAGCTGGAGAACCTCCAGCAGCCCTCCGGAACCGGCGAGACCGGCAAGCGGGACCCGCGCGACTTCGCCATGTGGAAGGCGGCCAAGCCCGGCGAGCCGAGCTGGGAGACGCCATGGGGCCGGGGCCGCCCCGGCTGGCACCTGGAGTGCTCCGCCATGGCGCACAAGTACCTCGGCGCCGCCTTCGACATCCACGGCGGCGGCCTCGACCTGATCTTCCCGCACCACGAGAACGAGATCGCCCAGGCCAAGGCCTACGGCGACGAGTTCGCGCGGTACTGGGCGCACAACGCCTGGGTCACCATGAGCGGCGAGAAGATGTCCAAGTCGCTCGGCAACTCGGTG